>CATPBF010000047.1 GCA_955652585.1 Candidatus Dormiibacterota bacterium
CCTATGAAGTCCGGCGCATTCATAAAGGAGGCCGAGGCATCGGTCACCTGAGGAGGTAATCCGTGAAGCGTTCCGATACCCTCGCCCGTCGCATCGGAGTGGGGATCGGAGTCGTCGGCGGCTTTTTCCTGGGTTACGCGTTCGTCCGCCTGTCGGGGATCACCCACCAGGGTTGGGTACTCATCAGCCTGACCACGATCGAGGGTTTGATCTTCGCGTACCTGGGCACGCCATACGTGCTCGGGGGCTGGCGAGGGTTCAACCACCGCCTTGCGTCGACTCCGCTACCCGACCTGCTCAGCGGACTGCTGGGCACGATCGTCGGTCTTGTCATCGCCGTGCTCATCGGCGTCTTCGTCCGCGACCTGGTTGCGCCCTACGGCATCGGCCTTTCGTTCGTGCTCGCGCTGCTGCTGGCGCTGCTCGGAGCATCGGTGGGCACGACGCGGCGGGAGGAGCTGACCGCTCTGTTCTTCGGACGGACGCGGGAGGAGAAGGGCCATCGCCTCGACGCCGTCCTGCTCGACACCTCGGTGATCATCGACGGGCGAATCTTCGACATCGCCAAGACTGGCTTCGTCGACATGCCGCTCATCGCCCTCAGCTCGGTCCTGCGCGAGCTCCAGTTCGTCGCGGATTCCGCCGATGCCACCCGCCGCCGGCGCGGCCGTCGCGGGCTTGACGTGCTCGGCGAGATGCAGAAGGACCCGTCCATCAACCTGCAGGTGGTCGAGGACGACGTCTCTCCCAATACCGAGATCGACACCCACCTCGTGCGCACAGCCAAGACCAAGAGCTGGGGGATCATGACCAACGACTTCAACCTCAACCGCATCGCGCGGCTCGAAGGCGTCACGGTCCTCAACCTCAACGAGCTGGCGCAGGCGATGCGGCCGGTCGCGATCCCCGGCGAGGAGATCGTGGTCACGGTTGCGCGTGAGGGCAAGGAGCCCGGCCAGGGTGTGGGCAGCCTTGACGACGGTACGATGGTCGTCGTCCAGAACGGGCGGCGCCTGATGAACCAGACCATCACAGCAGTCGTGACGTCCGTGATCCAGACCTCGGCGGGCCGGATGATCTTCGCCGAGCCTGCCGGCACCGACGGCCGGCGCAACCCCCGGTCCAAACGGGACGAGGATTCTTAAGTTGGCTACCATCGGTGCCATCGTCGCCGCCGCCGGGTCGGGCTCGCGGCTCGGCCGAGGCAGCAAGGCGCTCGTCCGGCTGAATGGCCGGACCACCCTGGCGCGGGTCTTGGAGCTATTTCTGGCACTGGACGAGGTGGACCGGATCGTGGTGGTCGGACCACCGAGCCGGCTCGAGAACGCCGAGCGCGAGGTGGCTTCGCTTTCCCCGCGCAAGCCGGTCACGGTGAAACCTGGAGGCGGCAGCCGCCAGGAGTCTGTGCGCGCCGGCCTCGCGGCCCTCGGCGAGTGCGATTTCGTGCTGGTCCACGACGCTGCGCGCCCGCTCGCGACCGCGACCCTGGTCCGGCGTGTCCTGGCGGCGGCGATGGAATCGGGCGCTGCCTTTCCGGCCATCACGCCGCGCGACGCGGTCAAGCGCGTCGAGGGGAACCGGCTCGTCGAGAGCCTCGACCGCTCGCGCATCGTGCTCGCTCAAACGCCCCAGGCCTTCGCGTATGAGCTGCTCGCGCGCGCCCACCGCGAGGCTGCGGACGCGGGCCTGGTCGGCGACGACGACGCGCAGCTCGTGGCCGCGACCGGACACGAGGTCACCGTCGTGCAGGGCGAGCCTGCGAACATCAAACTCACCACGCCAGAGGATTTCGACGTGGTCGAAGCGCTGATCAAAGAGCAGGAAGCCGCCGCCACTTGAGGATCGGCGCGGGCTACGACATACATCCTTTGAAGCCGGGTCGCAAGCTGATCATCGGCGGCGTCCGCATACCGCACGGCCTCGGACTGGACGGTCATTCGGACGCGGACGTGCTCACGCATGCGGTCATCGATGCGCTGCTGGGAGCCGCGGCGCTCGGCAATATCGGCGACCACTTTCCCGCCGACGACCCCAGATACAAGGACGCATCCAGCCTCGACCTTCTGGCCGCAGCCAGCGCCGCCCTCACCAAAGCCGGCTACCGGGTGGTCAACGTCGACAGCACTGTGGTCGCCGAGGAGCCGCGCCTGCAGCCGCACTTGAGCGAGATGGAGGCCAACATCGCCAAGCGCATCGGTGTCGAACGCGGCGCGGTGAGCGTCAAGGCGACGTCGCCTGAGGGTCTGGGGGCGCTGGGGAACCGCGCCGGCATCGCGGCGCAAGCCGTGGCGTTGATCGACAAGTGACCCTCAAGCTCCACAACACGCTCACCGGGACCAAGGAAGCATTCGAGCCCATCGAGCCGGGACAGGTCGGTATGTACACATGCGGCCCGACCGTGTGGAACTTCGCCCACATCGGCAACCTGCGCGCGTTCATGTTCTACGACCTGCTGCGCCGGCAGCTGCAAGCAAGCGGCTATCGCATCACGCACGTAATGAACCTGACCGACATCGACGACCGCATCCTTGACCAGGCGATGCACGCCGGGACGACGATCGCCGAGTACGTCAAGCCATTTGTGGCGGCGTTCTTCGAGGACATGAGCGCGATGCGCGCCCAGCCTGCCGAGTTCTATCCGCGGGCGACCGACCACATCCCGGAAATGGTCGCGATGATCTCGACTCTGCTCGAGCGCGGTTTCGCGTATGTCGCCGACGGAGACGTCTACTTCCGCATCGAAAGCTTCCCCCGTTACGGCGCCCTGTCGCACCTCGATCGTTCTGGCCTGCGCGCAGGCCAGCGAGTAGCCACTGACAAATATGACAAGGAATCTGTCAGCGACTTCGCCCTCTGGAAAAACGCGCAACCCGGCGATGAGAAGCTGGGCGCGGCGTGGGATGCGCCCTTCGGGCGCGGACGCCCGGGCTGGCACATCGAATGCTCGGCGATGAGCAAGCGCTACCTCGGCGACACCTTCGACATCCACTGCGGCGGCATCGACCTGATGTTCCCCCACCACGAGAATGAGATCGCGCAGTCTGAGGCCGCAAACGGTAAGCCGCTCGCGCGGGCCTGGCTGCACTCCGAGCACCTGGCCGAGGCGACCGGCGAGAAGATGTCGAAGAGCGCGGGAGCCTTCACCACCCTGCGTGACCTCATGGCAGCCGGGCACGACCCGCTCGCGGTCCGGTTCTTCCTCATCGCCAATGCGCACTACCGTCAGCGCATTCGCCTCAGCGCGGAGGCGCTTCACGCGTCGGCGGAGCAGGTGCGGCGCCTGAGGGACTTTGCGGAAAGGGTGCGGACACCCTCCCGCGATCTCGCGGCTGTGATGCCCGACGATGATGCCTTGATCGGTCGGGTCCGGCAAGTGCGTGCCGCGTACCGGGCGGCGCTCGACGACGACCTCAACCTGCCACAGGCGGTCGGCGTCGTGTTCGAGCTGATCCGCGAGGCTAATGCAGCCCTCGATGAGATGAAGGTCGGGGCCCCCGGACGTGCCGCGCTGCTCGGGCTCCTCGAGGAGGTCGACGGTCACCTCGACGTGATGGGCGGAGAGGAGCCGGGGCTCGCCGACGAGGTGGAGAGGTTGATCGCCGAGCGCGAGGCGGCGCGGGCCGCCAAAGACTTTGCCCGGGCGGATCGCATCCGCGAAGATCTCAGGGAGCGCGGGATCGCACTCGAGGATTCCCGCGACGGCGTCCGCTGGCGCCGGGTGCCGCCCGCGTGAAAGGCCGCTCGAGGCGCTACGAGCGTCCGGCGCCTGCGCCCGCGGCATTGATCCACGGCCGCAACGCCGTTCTCGAAGCCGCACGCGCCGGCAAGGTGGTCAAAGTCTTCCAAGCGTCGAACGTAGGTCGCGACCCTCGTATAGAAGAGCTCGCCCGCCTCGCGCCCATCGAGGTGGTTTCCGTCGAGCGGCTCGACGTCATCGCAGCGGGCGTGCACCAGGGCATAGCGGCCGAGCTCAAGCCCCGGCGCTTGTGGACACTGAAGGAGCTCCTCGGCACCAGCCCAACGTTGCTCGTGGCGCTTGACGGGATCATGGACCCGCAGAACCTCGGCGCGATCCTGCGTAGCGCGGAGGTGGCCGGCGCCGACGGAGCGATCATCCCCGAGCATCGCAGCGCGCCGTTGTCACCCGCGGCGGTCAAGGCGAGCTCGGGCGCCAGCGAGCTGCTCCGAATCGCGCAGGTTTCCGGCATTCCGTCCGCGATCGCCGAGGTGAAGCGGGCGGGGATCTGGTGCGCGGCCCTCGACGTGCGCGGCGAAATGGCCCCATGGGATTTCGACCTGACTCAGCCGGTCTGCATAGTCGTCGGAAGTGAAGGCGAGGGCGTCCACCGACTCGTCCGGGAAAGGTGCGACGTGCGTCTGCGCCTGCCGGTCGCGGGGCTCATCTCGAGCTTGAACGCGTCGGCCGCCGCAGCCGCGCTGCTGTATGAGGTGATGCGCCAAAGAGCCAGGACTTCGTCTGGTGAGTGAAGCCACTGCGGAGCTCGACCGGGCCGCTGCCGACATCCCCTTGAACCGCGACGCGCGCGACGTCCTCGAGCGCGCGTCCGACCTGGCGTCTGCGCGCGGAGCGCCCCAGGCCGGACCAGTAGACGTGCTAAATGCGATCAGAGCCGACCGTGGCTCTTCGGCATTCGGGGCGCTCCAGGCGCTGGTCAGCGACGTACAGGCGATCGATACCGACGCCGCCACCGTCTCAACGCAGACATCCGGCGGTGACGGCGCGCCGAGCCTATCGCTGCGCCAGTTCCTCGTCAACGCCAATCGCGAGGCGCAGGTGCTCGGCCATTACCAGGTCGACTCGATGCATCTGCTGCTGGCGCTGATGTACAGCGACGCGCGCGCCACCTCCTCCGCCCTCCAGAAGGCCGGCCTCACCCTCTACGACCTAAGGCTTCATCTCCAGACCGGCGCCGCCCCCGATGTTCCCATCGCTCCCGGCGTCCATTCACGACAGGACCGCGCGTTGAGACGCAAGCCGCTGACCTCGCTCAAGGGCGCCCTCGGCGTCAGCCCGATCTTTGGCGGCCTGGTTGCCGTCACCGCCATCAGCGGCATCGGCCTGTGGTTCGACGTGCTGCCCACCTTGCCATGGGTGCTGACGATCATCTTCGTGGTCGCAGGGTGGATCGCATCGCTGTGCATTCACGAGTTCAGCCATGCTCTCGTGGCTTACCTCGGCGGAGACCGCTCGGTCAAGGCCTCCGGCTATTTGAACCTCAACCCCATCCGCTACACGAACCTCCTGATGAGCATCATTTTTCCGGTGGTCTTTCTGGTACTCGGCGGCATAGCGCTGCCGGGTGGCGCGGTGTACATCGACCACGCCGCCCTCCGCAGCCGGGCCTGGGACTCGTTGGTCTCTCTGGCCGGACCCATCGGCACCCTTGTGTGCGCCGTCCTGTTCTCGGCTCCGTTTCTGATCCCGGGCCACGACAGCTGGGTCACATCGACGAACGTGGGATTCTGGGCCGCGCTGGCGTTCTTGTGCTTCATGGAAGCGGTGTCCCTGCTGCTCAACTTGCTGCCGATCCCCGGCTTCGACGGCTTCGGCATCTTGCGGCCGTGGCTTCCGTACTCGCTGCAGGCGCTCTCCGTTCGGTACTCGCAGCTGGCGATGATCGGCCTGTTCATCGTCCTGTGGAACGTGGCCCCGGCGCGCGATGCGTTCTACTCTCTCGCATTCCAGGTCACCAACGTGCTGAACATCGATCCTCGCCTAATCACGATCGGCCAGTACTACATGCGGCCCTGACATGGAGCGGCTGATCGTTGACGGCTACAACGTCATCCATGCCTGGCCTTCGCTCAAGCGACTTCTCGGTGTCTCGCTCGAGGCGGCACGCGACAAGCTGGTCGAGCGGCTGGCCGTATACGGATTGGTTACGGGCGCCGATGTGACAGTGGTCTTCGACTCGCATCAAAAGGCTTCACACACCAACGCGGAGCAGATGGTGGAGGGCGTGCGAGTCATTTTCACGCGCAGGGGACACTCGGCCGACCAGGTCATCGAGCGCATCGCGTACGAGGCCACCGGCGCCGGTGGCGTGGTGACGGTCGCCACGTCCGATCACTCCCAGAGCGACATGGTGCGCGGCATGGGCGGGGCCGTCATCAGCGCGACTGAGCTCGAGCGCAGGGTGATCGACGCCGAAGCGGAGTTGGGCCGGCGCGTCCAGAAATACGCCAAGTGATTCGTCGCACCCGCATCGTTTGCACTATCGGGCCGTCGAGCTCATCGCCCACCGTGCTGCGGACGATGGTGCAGGCGGGCATGGACGTCGCCCGCCTCAACTTCTCGCACGGCGACCACCCCACGCACCGCCAGGCTGCCGAGGATGTCCGAGCGGCCGCGGAGGCGGCGGGGCGGCCGGTTGCGCTCCTCGGCGATCTCCAGGGCCCAAAGATCCGTACGGGCCCGCTGGATTCCGCGTTCATGCGTCTCGCGCGAGGACGACGGGTGGTGCTCGTGGGCCGGCCGCGCAGTGCCGCGGACGAGATCGAGGTCAGCCATCCGGAGCTCGTGGATGCCCTTCGGCAGGGCGATCGGGTGCTCATCGACGACGGCCGCATCGAGCTCGTCGTCCGCGAGACGTCGAAGGGGCGCGCCGAGTGCTCGGTGGTTCGCGGCGGCCTGCTCGGCGAGCGGAAGGGCGTTAGCGTCCCCGGGCGGCCGCTGCCGCTCCCGGCCCTGACCGAGAAAGACCTGGAAGACCTGAAATTCGCCGTCGAGATCGGCGTCGACTACGTCGCGCTGTCGTTCGTGCGCCATCCGGAAGACGTGCTGGCGTGCCAGAAACAGCTTTCTGCCCTTGGCTGCAAAGCCCCGGTGATCGCCAAGCTCGAGAAGCTCGAGGCCATCCGTAACCTGGGCAAGATCCTCGAGGTCGCTGACGCCGTGATGGTGGCCCGCGGCGACCTCGGCGTAGAGCTGAAGCTCGGCGAGCTGCCTGCGGTTCAGAAGGAGGTCATCGACCGCGCCAACCGGGCGGGGGTGCCGGTGATCACGGCGACGGAGATGCTGGAGAGCATGGTCACGTCCAACCGCCCAACCCGGGCTGAGACCTCCGACGTTGCCAACGCCATCTGGGACGGCACCGATGCGGTGATGCTGTCGCAGGAGACCTCGGTGGGCGCGCACCCCGTCGAGGCATTGCGAGCCATGGCGCGCATCTGCCTGTCCACGCAGCGCCATCCAGCGTTCGGCCGCGAGCGCCAGATCTGGCGGGAGCCAGGGCAGGTGGGGAGCGCGATCGCTCACGCGGCCGCGACCAGCGCGGATGAGCTCGGTGCCCGCGTGATCATCGCGTTCACCGAGTCGGGGACGACCGCGCTGCGCTGCAGCAAGGCGCGTCCGCATGTGCCCGTGATCGCCGCCAGCCCTCATCCGGATGTCCTCCGCAAAACCGCGCTATACGCGGGCGTCATCCCACTGCTGGTCAGTCCCGGCAAGGACACCGATCAGATGGTCTCCAACGCCACGGAGGCGGCGCTCCGCAGCGGGCTCGTGCGCACGGGGGATCGCGTGGTGGTGGTGGCCGGAGTACCCGTGGGCCGGCCGGGTCAGACCAATCTGTTGAAAGTCGAAATCGTTTGAAACGCGGAAATTGAGCGCTTTCTGCCTTCGGGGATTGGTGCCGATGTGGGATTGGTCCGGATCAAGATGGACCGATGAACACAGTCCTGGTCGTTATGGGCGCATATCTTCTCGGTGTTGTCCTGCTGATCGTCGGGGCTGCGTTGGCGTTCAACTTGGGTGGTGCTGCCGATAGAGCCGCGAGGTCAGGTATCGGTCCCTTTTTCGTCCTGGGGGTTTGGAGACGACGGTTACAGGGAGCATCGGAGCACGCCTGGTACTGGCGAGTCACCGGTGTCTGGTGCCTGGTTATCGCAGCTGGCACCGGCTTTTTCCTTGTCATGTTCACGAGGGCGCGCTAGAAACCGATCTTTCCGGTTCAGGGCGTTGCGGCGAAACCTCCTGAAGGCCAAGATCGTCTGAATCCCGGCATCTTAAGGCACGCTGACAGTGCGGCTGCCCCGACTAAAGTGTTCGCCATGGCGCCCGCCACCCATGGCCTTCTGGGCCGAATCCTGAGTGCCAACGACGACGCCTCACGGCGGTTCGGGAAGAACACGGCCGAGGTGGACGCTTTCATCATCGCGGCCGGCCAGCTGACGCCCTGGCAGTGGCGCCAGGTGCTGACGGCGCGGCGTCTGGTCTCGACCGTCACCAAGGAGGAGGCAGGACCGGCGACCCAGTCCCTGCAGGCGATCCAGGCCGCCATCCGCAGCACCGACGGGCGCCTGTCCGAGCCGATGTCCAAGGCAGGCGAGGCGCTCATCGAGGCTCTGGAAAAGCGCAGCGACGAGAAGGTGGCGACGGCGTGGCAGGCTCTGTCCGCGCTGGTGATGCGGCAGCACCACTCGGCGCTCAAGTTCGCGGCCCACTACGCCCCGTTCATTGCGCTGGTCCCGGTGTCTGGCTTCGATGCGCTCGACCCGGCGACCATGCGCTATCTCAAGGCCGTTGAGGCTCTGACCCGCGAGAAGTGCGAGGTGCTCGCCCGCCGGTGGCGACTCGATCCCGAGGCCTCGCGGGCCCTGCTCACGGTGGTGGCCAAGAGCCGGTACCTGAAGGGTGAGGAGGCTGCCGCCCTGCTGGCGCTTCGGACGATCCCGACCCATCTCACGGGCGACCTGGGCTGGGCGGCGGTGAGGACGGTCGTCCACGGCGGTAGGGTCCTCGGCGCGCGGGCCGAGCTGACGAAGGAGCAGATCGACGTCTTGTGGATCCCGCTGGAACCGGCCATCCCCTTCGCCTCGCTCGAGGAACATGTGGCCAAGCCCGTGCGAGCCCGGGTGCGGGCGGCGGTCGCGCGCGCGACCACGGCGATCACCAAACCACCCGCCTCCGCGCACTCCGCGCCGGCGCCGGCGAAGCGCGCGGCGGCTCCAAAGCCAGTGTCCGCGAAGCCCTCGGCGCCCTACGGACCGAACAGTCCGGAGGTCACCGTTTTCATCAAAGGAGTGGTAGAGCTCACGCCCATCCAGTGGCTCCGAGTTCTCGACCGGCGGAAGCTGGTCGCGAGTGTCACTCGCCAGGATGCGGAGCCGGCGGGCGTGGTGCGGTCTCTGCTCGCCGCCATCAAAGGCACCAAGGACCTCGATACATTCACCCGCTGCCGAGCCTTCGCGGCCGTCGAGCGCGCCGCCGGAACGGTGGCGGCGAAGGCGCAGCTGACTCACGAGGAATCGATGCGGGGCTACGGAGCCTTCGGCGACATCGTGCAGCTGGATTACGTGGACGTGGGCGGGTTCGCACACCTCGTCGCGGCACTCAACAAGGGCGATTGGGCGAAGGTGGCGGAGTCCATACCAGCCGTCAACGAGGACGTGGTCGCGCCGCTCGTGAACACCGGCAGTGCGCTGTATGGCTTCCTCGAGAGCCGGCCGGACGAAGAGGCGGTGGCGGCGTGGCAGGCCGCGTCCGCTCTGGTGCGGCGGCAGCACCTCGCGCCAATCAAGTTCGCTGCTTCGTACGCACCGTTCGCTTCCGCGATCCCGGTCACCAATCCGAGGTCGTTGGGCGCTCCGGTCCTTCGTTACGTCAGCGCCATCGGCCGCCTGAGCGCGAACCAATGCGCCCTGCTGGCCGAGCCGTGGCAGATGGCGGATGACGTCTCGAGCGCGCTGGCGAAGGCGGTTGCCGACGGAGGCGCGCGCACGGCGGAGGAGGCGGCAGCGCTGGCCGCGGTCGTGACGGTGCCGATGCGCGTCAGAGGAAGCCAGGGCTGGGCGGCGGCGAAGACGGCGGCGTTCGGTGGTCGCGTGATCGGGTCGCGTTCGCGCCTCAGCCTCGAGCTGCTGGAGGTGTTGTGGCGGCCGATCCAGGCCGCGATCCCGCTCGCGTCTTTGGGCGCGCTCCCGAAGTCGCGTCGCTTGACACCGTAATCTGAGCTCGTGGCGAAAAAGAAGAAGACAGCAGCTCGGGCCTCGGCGAAGAGCAATGGCAAAGCTCCGAAATTCGATCGGGTGCTCGTCGTGTCAGCGCATCCGGACGACCCGGAGTTCGGCGCGGGCGGCTCGGTAGCGAAGCTAGCCCAAGGTGGGGCGAAGGTCACGTATGTGATCGTCACCGACGGGTCGCAGGGCGGCGAAGATCCGAAGCAGAAGGATTCCGAGCTCACGGAAATCCGCCAGAAGGAGCAGCGCGCCGCAGCGAAGGTCCTCGGCGTGAAGAAGGTCGAATTCCTGGGTTACAAGGACGGCCACCTCTCGCCGGACCTCAAGCTGCGCCACGACTTCGTCCGCATGATCCGCAAGCACAAGCCCGACCTGGTGATCACCCACCTGCCGGTACGCGCGATCGACACGCCGATGGGCGGATCGCACCCGGATCACCTTGCGGTTGGCGAGGCGACGATGGCGGCCGTCTACCCCGACTCGCGGAACCCGCGCGCTTTCCGAAGCCTCCTCAAGGAGGGCTACGAGCCACACATCGTCAAAGAGGTCTGGATTCCGTTCTGGACGTCAGGTGATTACCTGGTCGACATTACTCCGACGCTCGACCTCAAGATCGAGGCGTTGAAGAAGCACAAGAGCCAGGTCGCCAAACCGGGGCGGGAATGGGACTTCGAGAAGTTCATGCGCAAGCGGCACCGAGAAGTGGGGAAGAAGGCCGGCTACCGCTACGCGGAATCCTTCAAGCGGATAACGGTTTAGCCGCCCGCGCCCACGAATCCCTGACGTTGTCCCAGATGACCTCGGCCCAGGCAGCGTACTGGGCGTCGCCGGGGTGGAGCTGGTCGACGGCAATCCAGCCCGGAGTGCCAAGCCGGTAGGTGCTGACCCCGGTGACGTCGACCCACGTGAAGCCGCGATCGAGCGCTTCTCGCCTGGCCGCGGTGTTGAAAGCGTTGGTCACGGTTCTGATGAACTGCGGCTCTCCGAACTGCGTCGCGGCCGGCACGACCGACCAGTTGGGAATCGAGATGGCGGCGACCCGCCCGTCGTCCAGCGCGAGCCCGCGGATGCGATCGTAGATCTGCGTCACCGAGGCCTTGTATTCGTCGACCGACCGGTTCTGCACCAGGTCGTTGACGCCGATCAAAACTGTCACCAGGTTGGGCTTGATGCGCTCGATGAGGGGCAGCTCCTTGGCGATGAGATCGAGGGTGGTGAATCCGTTGACGGCCGGGTTGGTGACCTCAACACTCGTCCCGGTGGCCTTCGACAGGAGGCCGGAGAGGATGGACGGGAAGTTGTGCGCCTCGCTCGACGCGCCCGTGCCGATCGTGTAGGAGTCGCCGAGTGCTAAGTACCTGATTGCTGTGCTCACGCCCCTCTCCTCCAAAAGGGGGGAACTCCCCCCTTTAGGCGCCGGGCCTGGCGAAGCCAGCTCCCGGCGCACCCCTCTGCTGCCCTCCCCCCGGACGGGGGGAGGGAGACTACCTCTCTACGTCAGCTAACGCGCGCCATACGTCGATCTTGGTGCGCACCCGGCGAATGACCTCGTCGGAGAATTCGGTGGTCGAGGCCTGCCCACCCAGGTCGGCCGTCCGGATGCCGTCGGAGACCGTTTCCAGAGCCGCTTCGTACACGGTTCGCGACGCCTGATGGGCGCGGTCACCTTTCATGTAGCCGAGCAGTGAGGCGACCGCCAGGATCATGGCCATCGGGTTGGCGACGTTCTTGCCCTGGAGCGAGGGGGCGGTCCCGTGGGGCGCCTCGGTCATGGCGACCGCCACCTCGCCGGCGTCGTTGAACGCCAGCAGCACCGATTCCGCGCCGGCGATCGTGCCGAACATCTGCATGACCAGGTCGGACAGCGTGTCGCCGTCGCGGTTGAGCGCCGGGATGACCAGGGATTCGCCGGTGGTCGTCAGCAGGAGCGCGTAGGTGGCGTCGATGAGCTGGGGGTCATAGCGCACTTCAGGATGCCGCTGGGCAGCTGCGTCCAGTTCCTCTTTGAACATTCCCTCGTATACGGGACTGACCGTGAATTTCGGCCCCCCGAACACCTTGGCCTCGATCCGCTTGGCGTGGGTGAAGGCGTATTCGGCCACGATCCTCGATGTGCTCCGGCTGATCTTCTCGGTGCGGTACGCCCATTCGTCGGCCCCGTGGCCCTCCCGCCACTCCTTGGCGCCGTAGGCGTCGTCGACCGCCATCCGGATGACTGAGATGGGGGCGTGGACGCCGGCCAGGGGCCTGACGCCGGGGATCCGCCGCCCGGTGCGGACGATCACCCGGCCGTCGATCTGCTTGCGCAGGATGGCGTTGGGGCTGCCGACGTCGCCCGCGCCTTCGGGCGTGATCGTCGCGGCCTTGAGCCCGTAGCCGGACTCCTGCAGAGCGGAAGCGGCGTCGGAGACGACCTGGTTGCGAGTCTGGCGCCGGCGCTCCAGCGAGAGGTCGAAGTCGCGCCGATCGACGGTGAAGCCGATCACGTCCGGCTCGAGCAGCCGGACCGCCTCCTTCAGGAGCTCCTCGCCGGTCTGGTCCCCGTGGAGGACGACCACAGTGGGGTTCATCGCCGAAAATGATAGGTGCGCGCTCGTTCAAGTCCGGGCGGCCGTCCCGTTCGTATACTATTGACAGCGCCTAGGTAACCTAGGCTTTTTTCTTTCTCAGCCCAGGAATTTTGACTATGGAAGACATCATCAGCCTCGCTTGCGGCGTCTGTAAACGGCGCAACTACACCACCTTGAAGAACAAGAAGAACGACCCAGATCGTCTGGAGCTCAGCAAATACTGCCGGTGGTGCCGCAAGCACACGCCGCACAAGGAGACCAAGTAGCAACATGGCCGTAACCGCCCGAAAGCGCTCGGAGCCCACCTCTGAAGGTGGCATCGGCCAATTTCTGCGTGAGGTTTTCGACGAGCTGCGCAAGGTCGTTTGGCCGACGTGGGGCGAGCTCTATCGCTACACGCTGGTGGTGATCTTCACGGTCATCGTGCTCGGCGTCTTCATCGGCGGCACCGACTACCTGCTTGGCGAGCTGGCTCGCCGCGTGATCTACAACGGGGTGGCGCACTGATGGCAGTCGAGAAAGCCTCACCGTCGCCGTCGGCCGAGCCGGAAGCACAGTGGTACGTGGTCCACGCCTACTCGGGCCACGAAGAGAAGGTCAAGAAAAACCTCGAGAAGAGGATCGAGTCCATGGACATGCAGGACAAGATCCTCCAGGTGCTCGTCCCGATGGAAGACGAGATCGAGATCAAGGACGGCAAGCGCCGTCACGTGCAGAAGCGCATCTTCCCGGGGTACATCCTGGTCCGCATGGTGATGTCGAACGACTCGTGGTTTGTGGTTCGGAACACGCCGGGCGTCACCAGCTTCGTCGGCTCTGCCAACAGCCCGGTTCCGCTTCAAGAGAAAGAGGTTCGGGCGATCCAGAAGCAGATGAAGCAGGAAGCGCCGAAGATCCGCGTCGAGTTCCAGGTCGGCGAATCTGTACGCGTCGTCGACGGGCCCTTCACGGACTTCCACGGCAAGGTCGACGAGATCAACCCCGAGAAGGGCAAGCTGAAGGTGCTGGTCAACATGTTCGGCCGTGAGACGCCGGTCGAGCTGGACCTGCTGCAGGTCGAAAAGGTCCATTAGTGTCGAAGAAGAAGATTCGCGCCGTGCTCAAGCTCGAGCTGCAAGCTGGCCGTGCGACGCCGGCGCCGCCCGTAGGCACCGCGCTGGGCCCGCACGGCATCAACATCATGGAGTTCACCAAGGCCTACAACGAGCGCACCGCCGCGCAGGCCGGTGACGTCGTTCCCGCCGAGATCACGATCTTCGAGGACCGCACGTTCTCGTTCGTGCTCAAGACCCCGCCGACGGTGAACCTGCTCAAGCGCGCCGCCGGCGTCGAGAAGGGATCGCCGAAGCCGAATCGCGAGAAGATCGGCCGCGTGACCAAGCAGCAAATCAGGCAGATCGTCGAAACCAAGCGCAAAGACCTCAACGCCTTCGAGACCGAGGCCGCGATGAAGATGATCGAAGGCACGGCGCGATCCATGGGCCTCGAGGTCATCGAGTGAACGTGAGCCCTCTGGCCCGATCGACGGATCTTCGGCGCCCATGCAGGCCATCTGCGTCGTTGCCGCCTGCGCTCCTCGCTCTGAGTATGTCGAATACGCTTCGCTCCGGTGCTCGGCGGCGCCTAGGATCTGGCCCACCTGGACACCGAATCTCTCGCCGCCCGACCAGAGGTCTCACGTAGTGCCGAAGCGACACGGAAAGAAATACATCGAGGCGGCCAAGAAGGTCGAGGCGGCTGTGACCGCCAACGGCAACGGGGGCCTCACGACCGAGCAGGCGGTCGCGCTTGCGAAGGACACTTCGATCTCCAAGTTCGACGCCACCGTCGAGGTCCATATCCGCCTCGGTGTCGATCCGCGCCACGCCGAGCAGATGGTGCGGGGGTCGGTCGTCCTACCGAACGGGACTGGGAAGAAGGTCCGCGTGGCCGTCTTCGCAGTCGGCGACAGGGCTCGCGAGGCGGAGGAGGCCGGCGCCGACTTCGTGGGCGGCGAGGACCTAGTCAAGAAGGTATCCGAGGGCTGGACGGACTTCGACGCCGCGATCGCGACGCCGGACCTGATGTCTCGGGTCGGGCCTTTAGGCAAGATCCTGGGCCCGCGGGGACTGATGCCGAATCCCAAGTCGGGCACAGTCACCAACGACGTCGCGCGGGCCGTGCGCGAGGTGAAGGGCGGCAAGGTCGAGTTTCGGACCGACAAGTTCGGGATCGTCCATGCACCGATCGGCAAGGTCTCGTTTGACTCCACGCAGCTGCATCAGAACCTGACCGCGCTCGTGGACGCGCTGATCCGCAACAAGCCGTCGTCTTCGAAGGGCCAGTACCTGCGCTCGTTCTACCTCGCCGCGACTCAGGGACCGTCGGTCCCGGTCGACGTCAAGGAAGCCGCAAAACTCCACACCTCGAGCTAGGCGCTTAACCTTTCGGGCCATGTACGGGCCCGTCATCAAAGGCAAGCTCGTCCGGCTCCGTCCCCCCAGTGCGGACGACGCCCCGGTCATGCTCGGCTGGTTCGAGGACCTGGAGGTCACGCATTTCCTCGCGCGTCGAAACCCGCTGAACCTTGCCGCTCAGAACGAGTGGCTCGACAAGGTGGCGCGTGATCCGGACAGCGTGCTCTGGACGATCGAGCACGAGGGCCGGGCGGTCGGCACGACCGGCATCCATGAGATCAACTGGAAGTACGGCCGCGGCACCACCGGCACCCTGATCGGGGACAAGAAGGTGTGGGGCAAGGGTCTGGCTCGGGAGCTCATGCAGCTGCGCGCGCGCTACGCCTTCACCGAGCTCCCGCTTCGGAAGCTGGAGGCCGGCTACTTCGACGGCAATGAGGCCAGCGGCCGCGCCCAGGCGGCAGCGGGCTACAAGGTCGTCGGTCGCCGCCGCGAGTACGTCTTCGCTGGTGGCCGGTGGCTGGACATGATCCTCACCGAGGTCCTCCGCTCCGATTGGGAGAAGGCCCAACCGAAAGCACGGGTGAAACGCCCAGCGCCGCGTCAACGACCCTGACCATGGGCTCGGTATAATTCACGGCCTGCCGTAGACCGTAGGTGTTCGCGAGCGCGCGAGCTTAATTTCCTACCGAGGCGATCAGAAGTGAAGGACGCTTGATCCTTCCTGCCTCGACGTGTGCGGGCAGGGAGGATTTTTCTTTTGCCGAAAGCCAGGAAAGAACAGAAGGCCGAGCAGGTAGAGCTGCTGGCGGAAAAGCTGAAAAGAGCAAAGGTGGCGGTGCTGACCGACTACCGCGGGCTCAAGGTCAGCCAGATCCAGGAGCTGCGCGGAAAGCTACGCACTGGGAACGTCGAGTACCGCGTGATCAAGAACACGCTTGCTCGCCGGGCCGCGGACTCCGCAGGCTACGGCGCGCTCGAGTCGGAGCTGAAAGGGCCGATCGCGATCGCCTTCGGCTACGACGACCTGAGCCTCCCGGCCCGCCTCATCAACGAGTTCGTCCGCACGACCCGCTTGAAGGTCGAGGTGGTGGGCGGCCTCGTCGAGGGTCGAGTGTTCAACCGGGACCAGATCAAGCAATTGGCCGATTTGCCGTCTCGCGAAGTCCTGCTGGCCCAGCTGTTGGGCACGCTTCAGTCCCCCGTCGGTCAGCTGGTCGGAATCATGCAAACCCCTGTTCAGCAGCTCGTCGGAGTGCTGAACGCATACAAAACGAAATTGGAGGCAGCGTAAGCAGATATGGCAACCAAGCTCACCCCGAAGGATTTCATCGAGGCTCTCAAGGAATGGACGATCCTCGACGTCGTCGAGGCAGTCAAGGCGATCGAGGACGAGTTCGGCATCAAGGCCGCGGCACCGGTCGCGGTGGCGATGGCGGCTGCGCCGGGCGCGGCTGACGGCGCCGCGGAAGAGGAGCAGACGGAGTTCACGGTCAACCTCGCGGCCGTGGGCGAGAGCAAGATCAACGTGATCAAGGCCGTCCGCGAGCTGACCCAGCTCGGCTTGAAGGAGGCCAAGGATCTGGTCGACGCCGCGCCCAAGCCGGTGCTCGAGAACGTGAGCAAGGCGGACGCGGAAAAGGCCGTGGCGAGGCTGAAGGAAGCCGGGGCGACAGCCGAGATCAAGTAAGGCGAACTTTTCAAGAGCCGGGCCTTCGGGCCCGGCTCTTTTCGTTTCTACGCCGTCCTGGCGGCGGCTCCCAGATGCTCGAACACCAGGTCCATGCCCCGCTCCAGCTCCGACTCGGTCACGCAC
>CATPBF010000048.1 GCA_955652585.1 Candidatus Dormiibacterota bacterium
CTGCGAACTCGCTTGGAGGCTCCTTGGGCTTTTCCACGATGCGTTCGATACGGCGACTGCCGTTGAACTGCGCCACCCCAAGGTGCTGCAAGTGCTCGCGGTTGGTCGAATGCGACAGCACCACTCGCGCCCCAGCCGCTTGCTTGTCAAAAGCGTCCACACACCGCTGCAGCGAGCTCTCGAAGATGTTGTCGGCCAGCAGTACCACTGTGCGGTCGCCGACCGCAAACCGCTCGGCCAGGGCGAGGGCCTCGGCGATACCGCCTGGTTTCGACTGGTATGCGTAGGACAGCCGCTTGATCCCGAACTCCTCGCCGTTGCCGAGCAGGCGCAGGAACTCGCCGGCGTGGTTGCCGCCGGTGACGAGCATGATCTCGGTCACGCCGGCCTTCACCAGCGCCTCGATGCCGTAGCTGATCATCGGCCGGTCGAAGATCGGCAGCAGGTGCTTGTTGGTGATCTGGGTCAGAGGGTGCAGGCGGCTGCCGGTGCCGCCTGCGAGGACAACGCCTTTCATAGCACCGGGATTGTCTACCACCTGCCTGTCAACCGATGTCGGATAGGCTTGCTCTCCATGGCAGATGCTCCACCCCCATTGCCACCAGGCCCGCCGGGAGGGCCTGAAGCGCCCGGACCGACTGGGCCCGCAGCACCGCCTCCCGGGCCTGCCCCGGTCCCCAGACCCGTCCCGACCCCGGTGCCGCAGCCGGTCGGGTCGGTTTCGGGCGTAGGGTCGCCCGGACGATATTCGCCCGACGGCTTCTGGTGGTGGGATGGCGCAAGCTGGAAGCCCGCCTATTCGCGGGACCGCCTGTGGCGATGGAACGGCCAGACCTGGGTGCCCGCCCAGGCCCCACCGGCCCAGGCGAAGGGTGGGTCGGGGCTCATGATCGGTCTGATCGTTGGTGCGTTCGTCCTCGTTGTGGTCGTGGTCGCCGTGATCGTGGTCATCGTCCTTGGCACAATGGGTACCCAGCTGTCGAACGTCTTCTCAAACGTCGCCGCGGCCCTCGGCTCCCCTAGCCCCTAACCACTTAGGCAGCACCCAAAGCACCCGAAGCGGGGTTTGGCCACAAGTTGTTGTGGCAGACTGGCCGCCACAGCATGCCCCGACCCGAAAACTGGCCGCGCACCATCCTCCACGTCGACATCGACGCTTTCTACACGTCGGTGCACCAGCGCGACGACCCCAAGCTGCGCGGCGTGCCGGTGGCGGTGGCCGGGCGGTCCCGGCGGGCCGTGGTCATGGGCGCCTCCTACGAGGCGCGCGCGTTCGGGGTGCGCTCGGCGATGCCGCTGCACGAAGCGCTTCAGCTGTGCCCTCAACTGGTCGTGGTCAGCCCCGACGGCGCCCGTTACCGCGATGCCAGCCGGCTCATCCACCAGATCTTCAGACGGTTCACCTCACCGGAGCTCGTCGAGGGCGTCAGCCTCGACGAAGCCTATCTCGACGTGA
The DNA here is from genome assembly GCA_955652585.1 of Candidatus Dormiibacterota bacterium. GTDB lineage: Bacteria > Chloroflexota > Dormibacteria > Dormibacterales > Dormibacteraceae > UBA10449. Next base: position 1,457 of record CATPBF010000048.1, read on the forward strand.
CCGCGCGTACGCGTCACGGCACCTCAAATGCCGAAGAGGTGGCGCGCCGAATCAAGTTTCAGATCCATACCGAGGTCGGGCTGAGCGCATCGGTGGGCGCGGCCACGTCCAAGCTGGTCGCGAAGGTCGCCAGCGGCACGAGGAAGCCAGATGGGCTCGTCCTGGTCCTACCCGGGACCGAGGCCGACTTCCTCGCTCCCCTCCCCATCGGCGCCATCCCCGGCATAGGCCCCAAGACGGAGGAAAGGCTGAACGCGATGGGTGTGCGCACGGTCGGCGAGCTGGCGGCCTATGAGACCCAGCGGTTGGTCCAAGCGCTGGGAGTTGGCGGCGCCGTCCTGCAGCGGATGGCGCAGGGACGCGACCGCGCGCCAGTGGACGGCAGCAAGCCGGCCAAAACCATCTCTGCGGAGACCACCTTTGAGAATGATGTCAGCGACCGAGACCAGCTCGACGCCGCGCTTCGCGAGCTGACGGATCGCGTGGCCGAGCGCCTCAAGGCCGACGGCGTGCGCGCGCGCACGATCTACGTGAAGCTCAAGCTCCCGGACTTTCGGCTGGTGAGCCGCCAGGTGAGTCGGACGAGCCCGACCGACGACGTCGAGACGATCTTCCGGGCCGCGCGGTCGGCGCTGGAGAAGTCGCACGTCGATTCGCGGCCGGTACGCCTGATCGGGGTTGGGCTGTCGGGCCTCGAGCACCCTGAGCCCGACCTGCAGCTGACGCTCTTTGACTAGGGTGCGTGCGGTCGACGATGGGCCGCGGCGGCAGCGCCGCTAGCACATCGCCGACCGTTTTCCAGCCCAGGGTTTCGCGTGCGCGAGCGATCAGGGCGCGAAACACCATGGCCGTGGCCCGCGCGTCGTCGAGTGCGGCGTGCGCCGGGGTGATATCCAGCCCGAGCTCCTCCACCAGCTTCGCGAGCCCGGGTGTCTGACCCTTCGGGAGCTCCAGGACGAGCCTCGCGAGCGTGGACGTGTCGATGATCGGATGCTCGAGAGGGTTCTCGAGGCCGCGCCCCACCAGCCAGGTGTCGAACGCGTCGTGGCTGTGCTCGACCAGCGCGGCGCCCCGCGCAAAGCGAAGGAATGCCCGGCGCACGTCTCTGAACTCGGGCGCGCCGATCAGCATCGAGCGATCGATCTGGTGCCGCCGGCGGGCATAGGGGTTGATCGGAGCGCGGCAGTCGACCAGCGTGTCGAAGAACGAGAGCGGCCCGTCGAGCCGGAATCGCTCGGCCCCGATCTCGAGAACGAGGAAGGGTGCGTTGCCGGTGGTCTCGACGTCGAGGGCCACGAACTGCGCGCCTTCGAGCAGCGATTGAGGCCCGAGCTGAAGCGAGTCGACTGCGATCTCAGCCCAGGGCACCGGACCCACGGCGCCGCGCGGCTTGAGGTAGACCGTCCTGGGGCTCACCTGGCTAACGCTAGAGCCCTCCGGGCGAAAGCGATCTCGTCTGCCGTAACCGCCCGCAGCAATAAGGCTGCGCCCGCGTATACAGCCGCGCCGACCAGGATCGGGATCAGGATCTGGACGCCGTCCAGGTTGCGCAGTGGGAACAGGGCCGCGCCCATGACCAGGCCGGCGAGGATCGGGCGCCAGCTGATTCGCAGCACTGGGATGCTACCGATGTGACGCGCCGTCAATATCCAGCCGGCCACTCCGAGCACAACCTCGGTGAGCACCGTGGCCCAGCTCGCACCGCGATAACCGAAGACTGGGATGAGGATCAGGTTGAGGCCTACGTTGGCAACCAAACTCCAACCGGCGGCCCACGTAAACGAAAGCTGATGGTCGGAGGCGCTCAGGGCCCCGATGAACGCGTTGTTGACGAAGCCGATGGCCAACGCCAGTGAGAGGATCTTCAACGCCGGCTCCGACTCCGGGTAGAGGAATGTCTTGGTAAGCGGGTGTGCCAGCATGAACAGGCCGACGGCGATTGGCCAGCCGACGACGAGCAACGCCTTGAAGAAGCGACTCACCGCGTCGGCCAGTTCCTGCGGCCGCTCGCGGAAATAGACCGACAGGACCGGGAACACCACCGATAGCAGCGTCATCGGAATGAAGAGCAGCGCTTCGAATGGCTTGTACGCTGCGGCGTACCAACCCGCCTCTTGATGCTGGCGCAGCGCGTACAGGATCGGCTGGTCGATCTTGAAGTAAAGGATCGTGAGCACAAA
>CATPBF010000049.1 GCA_955652585.1 Candidatus Dormiibacterota bacterium
GAGCGGGTGTCGGCGTGTGGGCAGAAACCTCCCAGGCCGCCGGTTGAGGAGCGGGCGTGGGCTCGGGTGCCGGAGGTGTTTCTTCAGGCGTCGGGCCGGTCGGTCCTTCGTTCACGATGCAGCACTGTAACTCGTCTGAGCACGTCTGTGAGTCTGAATTTGTCCCGCTTTAACGGGTCAACCTGGCGCCGGCGTCCGGATGGTCCTATTTTGGCTGGATGGTCGTCTTGAACCCCCGGATGGCGCCCGACTCGCCCGTCAAGGAGCTGCCCAAAGTCAAGCCCATGGATCAGAAGCGGCTCGCCGCCCTGGGCATCCTCACGGTGCGCGATCTGCTCCTGCACCTGCCCTTCGGCTGGGACAGGTTCGGCGACCCGAAACAGGTCTCCGAGCTGCAGGACGGAACCCTGGCCACCATCGTGGGCACCATCGTCCGGATCGCGCCTCGGATCAGCAAGTACAAGAGGCTCAAGCTCACCCAGGCCGCGCTGGCGGACGACGCCGACGACGAGCTGAATCTCGTCTGGTTCAACATGCCGTGGGTCGCGGGCCAGCTGCACAGGGGAGACCAGGTCGCCGTCGCCGGCATGGTCAAAGCCACCCGCTTCGGTCATTTCGAGATGCGCAACCCTCACTACGAGCTGCTCGACGGAAGGGATGGCGCCGGCCCGAAATACATCGGCGGGCTCATGCCGAAGTACCACCTGGTGAAAGGGCTGACGTCCAAGAAGCTGTCCGGCTGGGTCGACGCCGCCCTGCCCCTGGCCGACCGTCTGGAGGACGAGCTGCCCCAAGACGTCCGGGAACGCCACGGCCTGCTGCCGCTGTCAGAGGCGGTGAGACTCGGCCACAAGCCTGAGACCGAAGACGACTGGTCGGAAGCGCGGCGCCGCATGGGTTTTGCCGAGCTGTTCGAGCTGCAGGCGGTCTTTGCCTTGATGCGCGCGAGCCTGGCGGCCGAGCCGGCGGTGCCGATCCCGTACCGCCAGGACGTGATCGATGCGTTCAAGCGCGGGCTCGGCTTTGAGCTGACGACGGCCCAGCGCCGCTCGATGTGGGAGATCTTCAAGGACATAGCCAAGCCGACGCCGATGAACCGGCTCCTGAACGGCGACGTCGGGTCCGGCAAGACCGCGGTGGCGGCCGCCGGCGCCGCGATGGCACATGCGGCGGGCCTGCAGTCCGTTGTGATGGCGCCCACCGAGATCCTTGCGCGCCAGCACCTGCACAAGTTCCGCGCGTACCTGGAGCAGAGCTTTCCCGGGCTGACGGTCGAGCTTCTGGTGAGCAGCCAGAGCGCGGCGGAGCGCCGGCGCGTCCGCGCCGCCGCCGCAAGCGGCCATTGCGCCCTCGTCGTGGGTACGCACGCGTTGATCGAAGAGGATGTCGAGTTTGCAGACCTCGGGCTGGCCGTGGTCGACGAGCAGCACCGCTTTGGCACCCGCCAGCGCGAGCTCTTGCGAGCCAAAGGCCGGGGCCGGCCCCATTTCCTCGCCATGCCCGCGACGCCCATACCGCGGACCCTCGCGCTCGCTCGATACGGAGAAATGTCGGTGTCGGTGATCGACGAGCTGCCGCCAGGGCGGACACCGGTCGAGACCGAGGTGGTGGCGCCGGACGAACGCGACCGAGCCTACGAGCTGGTCAGGACGCAGGTCCGCGAGGGTCGCCAGGCCTTCGTGATCTGCCCGCTCATCGAGGAATCGGAGAAGGTGGTGGCGCGGTCCGCCACAGCCGAGTTCGAGCGGCTGAGCAAGGATGTGTTCCCGGACCTCAAGATGGCGCTGATCCACGGCCGCCTGAAAGAGAAAGACGAGGTCATGGCGCGCTTCGTGGCGGGCGAGATCCAGGTCCTAGTGGCCACGGCGGTGGTCGAGGTAGGAGTGGACGTACCGAATGCCACGGTCATGATGGTGGAGGGCGCGGACCGTTTCGGGCTTGCGCAGCTGCATCAGTTCCGAGGCCGCGTCGGGCGAGGCGCGGCCGAGAGCTATTGCCTGCTGCTCGCCGACGACCCGTCGGAGGCCAGCGTGAGGCGCCTCGAGCTCGTCACGAGCATCCGCGACGGATTCAAGCTCGCGTTGGAAGACATGCGCTTACGAGGGATGGGGGAGCTGCTCGGCGCCCGGCAGCACGGTATGTCGGACGAGGCGATGCAGGCCCTGGAGAGACCGGCGCTCATTGACGAGATCAGGGCGGAGGTGGACCGCGTGCGAGCAACAGACCCTGGATTCGATGGTCATCCCCTGCTGAAGGCCGCGATCATCCGCCGCCTCGAGCAGACTTCGATCAGCTAGCCTCTCGTAGCGTGGCCACCCTGCCGTTCGTGGTCGAGCTGACCCGCGACCTCATCCGGCTCGACACCACGAACCCGCCAGGCGAAGAGCACCTCGCGGTCGAGCTCGTGGAACGGCTGCTGCGCGACGCGAAGATCGATTGCGCCCGCTACGAGAGCGAGCCGGGCCGGCCCAACCTCGTCGCTCGGGTGAAGGGTCGCGGCGAAGCGCCGCCACTGCTGCTCCAGGGCCACGTCGACGTCGTCACCACAGTGAACCAGGACTGGCGCCACCGGCCCTTCGGCGGCGACATCATCGACGGCTACCTGTGGGGCCGCGGTGCCCTCGACATGAAGAGCGGCGTGGCGATGATGGTTGGCGCCCTGATTCGCGCCCAGGCTCACGGCGGGGCGGGCGGCGACCTCGTCCTCGCGGTGCTCGCCGACGAGGAGGCGGGAGGCATCTGCGGCGCCAGGTGGCTGGTCGATGCTCATCCCGAGCTCTTCACGGGCATCCGCCACGCCATCGGCGAATCCGGCGGGGTTGCGCTTCACGTCGGCGGCCGCCGCTTCTACCCGATCATGGTTTCGGAGAAGCGGGGCTGCCAGATGCTGGTAACGCTCCGCGGCGCCGGCGGCCACGGATCGGTCCCCGCGCACGGGGGAGCGATGGCGAAGCTCGGCGAGCTCTTGGCCAGGCTGGACGCCGGCCGCCTCCCGGTCCACATAACGACCCCGGTCCGCCACCAACTGGAAGGGATGCGCGACGCGCTGGACGAGCCGCTGAAGAGTCGTATCGGCGCACTTCTGGATCCCGCGCGGACCGACGGCGCGCTCGCGGAGCTGGGTGCCCTGCGCCGCGGGCTCGACGCGGCCCTGCACAACACTGTCAATGCCACCATCGTCAGCGGGGGCCTGAAGATCAACGTCATCCCCAGCGAGGTGCTGGTGCAGCTCGACGGCCGCCTCTTGCCGGGTTACGGACCGGAGGACATGGTTCGCGAGCTGCGCGGGGTGATCGGGTCTGAGCCGGAGATCGAGGTCCTGCTCGTCGGGCCCGCGCAGCCGGAGGTCGATCTCTCGCAGTTCGACCTCTTCGCTTCGGTGCTCAAGGAGGCCGACTCGGGCTGTGTGCCGGTGCCGTCCCTGGTCACCGGCGGCACGGACGCCCGCCATTTCGCGCGGCTGGGAATCCGCACGTATGGCTTCCTACCGCTCAACATTCCGCCGGACTTCAACTCTTCGCCGACCATCCACGCGGCCGACGAGCGCGTGCCAGTCAGCGCCCTCGCGTTCGGGGCCGAGTGCGTGTTCGAGGCCGCGATGAGATACCGCGGCTGATACTTAGCCCGGATGGATTCCCCCTTGCGATTGACGGAGTACAGCCACGGGGCCGGTTGAGCCTGCAAGCTCAGCCCGGTGGAGCTAGGGCAGGTACTCGGGGCTCTGCCCCCGATCGTCGACCCCAACGTGCTGACAGCGGCGTCATCTCGCGATGACGCTGCCGTCTATCGGATCGCGCCCGATCGCGCCCTGGTCGCGACGGTGGATTTCTTCACGCCCATCGTCGACGACCCGGCCGATTTCGGCGCCATCGCTGCGGCCAACGCCGTCAGCGATGTCTACGCGGTGGGCGCGCGACCGCTGTTCGCGCTTGGCATCACCGCCTTCCCGCGCGAGAAGCTGAGCACTGGCCTGCTGGAAAAGATCGTCGCGGGCGGCGCCGCCAAGATGTCGGAAGCTGGCATCGCCGTCGTCGGCGGCCACTCGATCGACGATGCCGAGCCGAAGTTCGGTTATGCGGTGATCGGCGAGATCCATCCGGATCGCATCGTCGGCCACGAAGGCGCGCGCCGCGGCGACGTCCTCTTCCTCACCAAGCCTCTCGGCTCCGGGCTGGTGGCGACGGCCATCAAGCGTGGACTCTGCCCGCCGGCCCTGGAGCGGCGGATGATCGAGGTCATGGCAACCCTCAACCGCCTCGCGTCCGAGGCCATGGTTGCCGCGGGCGCGACCGCGGCCACCGACGTCACCGGGTATGGCCTCATCGGGCATCTCGCCAATCTCGCGGGAGGCGCCGACATCGAGCTGCAGGCGGTCCCATTCCTCGAAGGAGTGCGTGAGCTGGCGGAGCGTGACCTCTTTCCCAGCGGCAGCCGGCGGAACTTTGACGCCTTCCGCGACCAGGTCGATTGGGGCGACATCCCAGAGCTGGACCGCATGATGCTCTGCGACGCCCAGACGAGCGGCGGGCTGCTTCTGGCGATTCCGCCTGAAAAGGCAAGCGGCTTCGAGCGCGCCCTGGCGTCCTCGCCCTACCCGGCTTCCAGAATCGGCACCATTAACGGCCATGGATCCATTCGCGTCCGCCCTTGACCAGGCCGCGGCGGTCCGGCGCCGCGAGGTTTCATCAACCGAGCTCACGCGTGCGTACCTCGAACGCATCGAAAAGCTCAACCCGCGGCTCAACGCTTACGTCCTGATGACTCCTGACCTTGCGCTCGAGCAAGCGAAGGCCGCCGATGAAGCCAATATCGGCTACCCGCTGCGAGGAGTGCCGACCTCGGTCAAAGACCTCGTCTCACTGGCGGGCTATCCCCTGACATTTGGCTCTCGGGCCTTCGAGGACTACACGCTCCCGATGGATTTCTATCCAGTCGCTCGCCTGAAGGAAGAAGGCTGTCCCATCCTCGGCAAGACCAACACCTCCGAGTTCGGAACGCGGCCGACCACGGAGCACGGCCTGTTCGGCGCGACTCACAATCCGTGGGACCTAGGCCACTCCGCGGGCGGGTCGAGTGGAGGCGCGGCCGCCGCGGTCGCGGCAGGGCTGTGCGCTTTCGCTCACGGTTCCGACGGTGGTGGATCGGTTCGCATCCCGTCGAGCTGCTGCGGCACAGTCGGCCTCAAGCCCTCGCGGGGACGCATCTCGGCTGGTCCGCTTCTTGGCGAGCACTGGGCGGGCCTCTCCACCGACGGGGCGATCGCGCGCACGGTCGCCGACGCGGCGGCCGGTCTCGACGCCATGGCCGGCCACCTGCCCGGCGATGCTTATTGGGCTGACATCGAAGGGAGATTCGCCGACTCGGCGACGCCCACGGACCGCAAGCTGCGAATCGGCTTCACTGTCCGGTCCAGCGCCAAGGTCGAGGAAGAGGTGGCCAACTGCGTGCGCGAGGTGGCCAGGTTGCTCGAGGGCCTCGGTCACCGGGTGACCGAGGGCGGCCCCGACACGGAGCCGTTTCGCACGCCGATGCAGCTGATCGTTGTGTCAGGGCTCGGCTCATTGCCGATCAGCGACGAAAGCAAGCTCGAACCGTTCAACGCGCTCGGCCTCGCGCTCGCCAAGCAGCTGACCGCGGTCGACTACGTCCGCTCGGTCGATGCGATTCGAATGCACAGTCGCATCGTGGTCGGCTTCTGGGATACGCACGATGTACTCGTGACTCCGACGCTGCCCCGAACGGTGCCGCCGCTGAATACCCTGGGCGCGGAGCTCACCTCGGCCGGCGACGAGTACATGGATTTCGTCAGCTTCACCTATCCGTACAACTGCACCGGCCAGCCTGCGATCTCGCTGCCGCTGGGCGTCGATGCAGCAGGATTGCCGATTGGGGTCCAGCTCGTCGGCCCGCCACGCGGTGAGGCTCTCATCCTCAGCCTGGCGGCGCAGCTGGAGCAGGCCCGCCCTTGGAGCGGCCGCCGCCCCCGACTCAACTGAGCGACTCGGGATGTCAAGGCTTCGTGTCGGCGGCGGGGAGGCTCGTGGGCGTCGCCTGAAGGCGCCGAAAGGCATACGCCCAACGCAGGGCATGGTCAAGGCGGCGATATTCAACATCGTTGGTTCCGGAATCGAAGGCGCGCATGTCCTCGATCTCTTCGCGGGCTCTGGCGCCATCGGCATCGAGGCGCTGTCGCGAGGCGCCGCCGAGGTCACGTTCGTGGACAAGGAGCCGCGTGGTCTTGCTATCCTGCGCCAGAACTTGGACGCCCTCGAGCTGAAGGAGAGAGCGCGTGTCGTCCGCGGCGACGTCGTGCGTTGGCTCGAGAGCTCGCCCGACGAGGTCGGGCGCGCCGGACTGGTGTTCCTCGACCCGCCTTATGAGGACATCGTTCTCGATCGCGCGCTGCTGGCGCTCGACCGCGCACTGACCGATGCGGTAGTCGTGGCGGAGCACTCGCGACGCCAGGCGCTGCCGCAGCTGTCCCGGCTGCAGGTTGACCGGCAGCGGCGCTATGGCGACACGATGGTGACGGTGCTGCTTGCGCCGCGCGCAATCGGGATGGATGCAACGTGACGGACAAGACCGCCGTCTACCCCGGCAGCTTCGACCCCTTCACCAACGGCCATCTCGATGTCGTAGAGCGCGCCCTCGGGATTTTCGACCGCCTCATCGTCGCGGTCGCGGCAAACCCAGAGAAGCGCCAGCCCCTGTTCACTGTGGAGGAGAGGGTGCACCTGATCAAAAGCGCACTGGCGGGCCACGACCGCGTGGAGGTCTCGAGCTACACGGGCCTCACGGTCGAATACGCGCGCTCGCGAGGAGCGAACACGCTCGTGAAAGGGCTGCGCGCCTACTCCGACTTTGATGCCGAGCTGCAGCAGGCGCTCATGAACCGTAAGCTCGCGCCCGACATCCATACCGTCTTCTTGATGTCGAGCTTCGCCCACATCTACGTTTCGTCAAGTATCTTGAAGGACATCGCGAGCTATGGCGGGAACGTGTCGGACCTGGTACCGCCGGGCGTCGCCAAAGCGCTGAAGGAGAAGTTCAGATAAAGGTCGACGAGCTGCTTGACCGCTTCGAGTACCTGATCCAGAACGCCCGGCACGTTCCGCTGTCGACTCAGGTGATGGTGAATGAGGATGAGATCATGGAGCTCATCGACCAGCTCCGATTCAACCTGCCCGACGAGATCAAGCAGGCGAACTGGACCGTCTCGGAGCAGCAACGCATCATCTCGGAGGCGCACGCCGAGGCCGCTCGCATCATGTCTCGCGCCAACGAGCGGGCGGAGGAGACTTCGTCAGACCACGAGATACTTCGGCGTGCCGAACGACATGGGGCGCAGGTCGTCAAGGACGCCCAGGCGAAGTCCGATGACATCATCCGGCAGGCCGAGGCGTATGCGTTGGAGCAGCTCAAGCAACTCGAGTCGCATCTCGGGCGCACGCTGGCGACGGTGCGGCGTGGCGTCGAAGCGCTGCAGTCGAGCCAACCGGAGGCAGACGAGGGCGGCGAAGCGGCCTCCAAGTAGCGACCACCATCCGGTAAGATTCGGCAGCCATGGCTCTGCCGAAGGTCAAGCTATCCAAATCCAAGAAAGGTCGCCGGCGCTCGCACCTGGCGTTGGTGCACGTGCAACTGCAGCCCTGCCCGAACTGCAAGAAGCTCACGCGACCGCACGCGATCTGTCCCAACTGCGGCCACTACGCCGGCCGCGAGGTGATCAAAGCTAAGGAGTAATCCCCTCTCCCCGCAGGGGAGAGGGTTAGGGAGAGGGGCGCGCTAACCCATGCCGAAGGTCGCCTTTTTGTTTCCAGGCCAGGGCTCGCAGCACGCAGGCATGGGGGCCGAGCTCCTCACCGATCCCGAGGTCGCCGAGCTCTGCGATCGCTGCTCGAGCAGCGCCGACGTCGACCTCCGGCACCTGCTGGTCGGCGCTGACGACGATGAGCTGAGGCTCACAAACAACGCGCAGCCCGCCCTCTGCTTCATGGCCGTGGCGCTGACCACGCTCCTCAAGCGGCGAGGAATCGAGCCGGCCGCCGCCGCCGGCCACTCCATCGGCGAATACGCCGCGCTTGCCGCCGGAGGTGCCGTCACCGCGCCACAGGTCATGAAGGCGGTGGTCGAGCGCGGCCGGGCAATGGCCGAGGCCATCCCCGCGGGCACCAGCTCGATGGCCGCAGTGCTCGGGCTCGACGCGCAGGCCGTCGAAGTGGCGCTGGCCGGAATGAACGACGCGTGGCCGGCGAACTACAACACCCCGACCCAGACTGTGATCGCAGGCACGACCGCCGGCCTGGAGGTGGCCGCGCGCCGTCTTCAAGAGGCTGGCGCCAAGCGTGTGATCGCGCTCAACGTGAGCGCTGCGTTCCACACGCCGCTGATGGCCCCGGCTGCGGCGCGTTTACGGACGGCGCTCGACCGCATCGAGTGGCGGTCGCCGCGTGTGCCGGTCATGGCCAACCTCACGGGACGGCAGCACCAGGGCGGTGATCGCATCCCGCACGTGTTGGAGATGCAGCTGCGGTCGCCGGTCCGCTGGGCCGCGTGCGTCGCCTCGCTCGTGGAGACCGGCTGTGACACTTTTGTCGAGGTCGGGCCGAAGCGCGCGCTCACGGGAATGATGAAAGAGCTGGCCCCGGGCAAGAATGCGGTGGCGGTGGGGACTCCGGCGGCCTGCCTGGAGCTCGCGATCCCCGCCTAGCAAGGGCTGATAGAGTAGATCGCGGAAACCCCCCCAACGTGCGTTCGCATTGGAGGCGAGATTGGAAACCCAGAAACTGAGCTTCGAAGACTTCAAGAACATCGTGGTCGAGCGCCTTGGCTGCGAGCCTGAACAGGTGACGATGGATGCTTCCTTCCAGGAGGACCTGAACGCCGACTCGCTCGACCTCGTTGAGCTGATCTACGCATTCGAAGAGAACACAGGTCTCGAGATTCCCGACGAGGACGCCGAGAAGATCACGACCGTCGGCCAAGCCTGGGAATACATACAGGAGAAGACCGGCTCATAGCACAAAGCGCAGCTCCTCTCGGGCAGTCGTTAGAACAGCTCCAGCAGAAGATCGGGATTCACTTTCGCGATCCGGGCCTTTTACTTGAGGCGGTCACCCATAGCTCCTTCGCGAACGAGAGCCCGCACCAATCGCCGCGGGACAACGAACGCCTCGAGTATCTCGGCGACGCCGTCCTTCAGTTGATCACGGCCGAGTACCTCTACAAACATCACCCCCGCGCGGCCGAGGGCGAGCTCACACAGACTCGTTCGGCGATGGTCAACACCAACACGCTTGCCCAGATGGCCGAGCAGCTAGACCTCGGCGGTTACCTGTACCTGGGCAAGGGCATCGCGAAAGGCGGCGGTCGAAACC
>CATPBF010000050.1 GCA_955652585.1 Candidatus Dormiibacterota bacterium
CACAAGGACTGGACGATTCCAGTGTATTAATGGGTTGCCTGTAGGCCGGATTTATTCCGGCCGTCCCCCAAACGTGCTCTACCAAACGCCTCCAGACATTGCGTAACGCCAAACCACAGGCGAGGCCTGCCTCGCCTGTGCTCAAGATCGTCGTCGCCCCCAACTCGTTCAAGGGCAGTCTTTCCGCGTCCCAGGCGGCGGCCGCAATCGCACGCGGCGTGCGCCAAGCGCGGCCCGATGCCGAGGTCGTGGAAATTCCCGTCGCCGACGGTGGCGAAGGCACGGTCGACGCGCTGATTGCGGCTCGTAGCGGGACGTACCGCTCGACGGAGGTCGAAGGACCTCTCGGCGATCCGGTGCAGGCCACCTCTGGGCTGATCGATGGCGGCCGCACCGGTGTCGTCGAGCTGGCATCGGCGAGTGGCCTCACGCTGATCCCAACCGAGAAACGCGATCCGCGCCAAACGTCCACTTACGGATTCGGCCAGCTGCTCGGAGCGGTGCGCAAACAGAAGGTGGAATCGATCATTGCCGGGATCGGTGGCTCGGCGACGAACGATGGCGGCGCCGGCATGGCCCAGGCCCTCGGCTACCGCCTGCTCGACGCCGGCGGTCGCGACCTGCCTCGCGGCGGCGCTGCTCTGGCTCAACTCGCGCGGATCGACGCCTCCGGTTTCGACGCGGCGTGGCTCGCAGTCAGCGTGATGGTCGCTTGCGACGTCACCAACCCCCTGACCGGGCCCCAGGGCGCGAGCTACATCTATGGGCCCCAGAAAGGCGCCGACGAAAAGGCCGTCCGTGAGCTGGACCAGGCCCTCGCCCACCTCGCCGAGATCATCGAGCGCGACCTCGGCAAGCCCGTGGCGGACGTTCCCGGCGCCGCAGCGGCCGGCGGGGCCGGGGCGGGTTTGATCGCCTTCCTCGACGCCCGGCTCGTGCCCGGGGCCCCGCTGGTAGTCGATGCCAGCGGCTTCGACCAGGCCCTCCCCGGAGCTCGCCTCGTCATCACCGGTGAGGGGCGGGTCGACGGCCAGACCGCCTTCGGCAAGGCGCCCGGCGAGGTGGCCAAGAGGGCCCATGCGGCCCGGATCCCGACCCTCCTGCTCGCCGGCAGCAGGGGCCCTGGCTGGGAGTCGCTGATCTCGATGGGCGTCACTTCGGTGGTTACGCTGGCTGAAGAAGGCGATCCAGAAGGGCACAATCTGCAAGTCCTGATGCACGATGCCGCCCAAGAACTGACCCGCGCGGCCGCCCGCGCCGTTCAAGAAATGCTGTGACAGACGAACCCGCAGACACATCGAAGGTCAGCGTCGACGTGACCGATCCCGAGAGAGTGGGCGTCGATCCGACCGACGTCGAGCTCGTAAGGGCGTATCGCACCGGCGACACGCACGCGTTCGAGGAGCTGCACCGTCGCTACGTGGCCTCGATCTACCGGCTCGTGCGCCGCAAGCTTGGCGACGCGCTGCTCGCCGAAGACATCGCGCAGGAGACCTTCATGAAGGCATTGCGAATGATGGATCGGGTCGACGAATCCTTCAACTTCGGCGGCTGGGTGCACACCGTGGCCCGAAACCTCTGCTTCGACGAGCTGCGGCGGCGCCAGCGCGACCTCAGGGTGGAGGGGTCGGATGACGACGATGACGAGTTCATGGCCAAGCTTCCATCGACCTCGCGCAGCTTCGATCCGGTCGATGTGCAGGAGTCAAACGAGACTCGAAGGCGGGTCTGGTCCGTCGCGCAGCGGTTGCCGGAGAAGTACCGCCTGGTCCTCACGCTGCGCGAGCTTCAGGACCTCAGCTACCGCCAGATCGCCAGAACCTTGAAGATGTCCGAGAGCGCGGTCGAGACGCTGCTCTACCGTGCCCGCCTGCGGTTCAAGGAGGAATACCTCGCGGCCGAGGGGGAGGCCGAAGTAACCCATGAGGAGGTGGCACCGTTGTTGGCCCCGTACCTTGCCGGCAAGCTTCGCCGTAGCCAGGCCGAATCTGTGCGCAGGCACATTGCCGGGTGCGCCCGATGCTCCCGCCGGTTGGGCCGCCGAGCAGTTCGCAGGACTCCCGCCAAATGAGGGTTAGTAGAGTAGGTGATGCGATGGCAAAGGTAGTCGTGCGGTTTTTCGACGACGAAACCCTCGAAGGGGTGGCTCGCGACCTCGATTTCGACGAACCCGACTTCCTGGTCGAGGTCGACGATGCCGGCGGGCTGGAGAACAACGAGACCGCCTGGATTCCGCTTACTGCGGTGAAGTGGGTCGAGTTGCCCCGCGACCAGAACCTTGCTTCGGAGACCCCGACGCGCAAGGTCGCGATCCGATTCCTCGATGGCGAGGTGCTGCGCGGTCATCTCGACGGCACGCTCGAGCGCCACCGCTACGGCGTCGTGCTGCACCTCCACGGCGAGCAGGCCGACAGCCCGATTCGCAAGCTCGGAATCCCTTTCTCGGCCGTCAAGGCGCTCTTCTTCATCCGCGAGTTCGATGCCCGCGGCGAGGATGCAGGCACCGCGTCGGAGGCCTACCTCGCGCGCCGCACCATGGCACCGCTGCTCGACGTGCTGGAAGAGATGGACATGCTCACGCGCCTGCACCGGGATGGGCTGCTCTCCGACGACGAGTATGCGAGCAAGCGGACGCTGGTGCTGGAGAGGCTCTAGCTAACTCGGTGGAACGCGCCGCCAGGAGCCGCCGTCCCACCAGTGGGCGCCGTCGGCTGAGCGCACCGATGGCGGTGGAGGGTTCTGGAGGCCATCGTGCCACGCCCTTCCGTCCCACCAGTACCTGCCATCCGGTGACAGCTGTGCCATGAGCGCCCAGTTTGGTCGCGGGCGCCGCAATGCCTTCATGAGTAGGATCGTCAGCACGACCGCCGCCAGCAGGAGCACGAAGCCGCTCAGAACGGCGAAGGTCACGCCGCCGTAGCCGATCGGGCCAAGCGGAACCGCAGAGCCGCCTCCTGTCGCGATCCCACTGCCTCCACCAACGGCAACGCCTCCCCCGCCGGCGCTCCCACCGCCACTCGGAGTTGTGGTGCTGCACGCGAAGGCGTTGAGAGGCGCCCAGACGGCGAACAGGAAGGTCAGCGCAGTCGCTGCTGTCACCTTGCCGCCAGTCTTGACCACTCGGAACACCGTATTTGAGTTCAACGCGGAATTGATCGAAATCCGGTCCAGCTAGCCGAGCGGGCGGGGCGCCGGAACCGGCCGCCAGGTTCGCCCGTCCCACCAGAAGGCCCCGTCGGGGGAGCGTGGTGCCGTCGGGGGCGCTTCGACGGAAACGTCGCGCCATCGCTGTCCGTCCCACCAGTAGGCTCCGTCCACCGACATCGTCGGTCCGGGCGCTGCCACCGTGGGGCCGCCCGCCAGGAACCCGGCCGGCCGCCGGCGGCGCGTGACGAGCACGATCGTGATCGTGGTCACAATCGCCACGGCCACGACCAGGGCGCCGGCGGCGATCCCAATGTTGCGCACCCAATCGTTCACTGCCGAACCCGCGCCCGGCGGCACCTGCGTCTGGGAAGGAGCGTTCGCGTATTCGGTGGCCGCTTGCGTGACTGCTGTCGCCGACAGGGCATTCGTGGTGGAGTCCGTGACAACTTCGAACGCGAGATTGCCCTTCCTGAATTCGATCCAGCTTTGAAGCGTGCCATCGGACAACGTGAAGAGAGCGCCGTACGAATTCGGGACCGATGCAGGCATCGGGATGTCGCTCGTGTAGTTGCCGTAGGTCTTGTCGAGGAGCCTCAGCAGGGTGAACCAGGACCGCGCCCCCTTGGTATCCCGAAACTCGAACACACGCTCGACCAGCAGGTCGTGCGAGACCGGCTGCCCCCACTCCAGGGCAAAGCCTCTGGTAAAGCCGTAGAGGTTCAGGTCAAATTCGATGCCTGAGTTGCCGGCCACGTAGGTGGCGTAGTCGTGGGCGGTGAAGTCGCCGACAACGTTGGTCGAGGTTGGTTGGACGTCGATCCAGTCCGCGGTCGGCGGTGCCGCCAGCAGAGGGTGAAGGTCAGTGGCCGCTTGGGCGCCCACGGGCGCGAGCAGGATAGCC
>CATPBF010000051.1 GCA_955652585.1 Candidatus Dormiibacterota bacterium
GCCGGGGCTGGCCGTCATCGCGGAGATGAAGCAGCGCACTCCGACAATGGGGGTCCTGGCCGAGGACTACAAGCCCGCGGACCTCGCCCGTGCCTACAGCGCCGGCGGCGCGTCGGCCATCTCCGTGCTGACGCACATGGCCGGTTTTGGCGGCCGCCCGGAGCATATCGAGTCGGCTCGGGTGGCGACCAACCTCCCCATCCTGCGCAAGGACTTCATCACCGACGCCTACGAGATCGGAGAGGCGCGGGCGGCGGGCGCAGATGCCGTGCTGCTGATCGTCGCCGCTCTCGACCCGCCGGAGCTGCGGCGCCTTCTGGCGGTGGTCAGGAGCCGCGGCATCTCGGCGCTGGTGGAGGTCCACGACGAAAACGAGACCAGGGTCGCGGTCGAAGCGGGCGCGGAGGTGGTCGGCGTCAACCATCGCGACCTCCGCACGTTCGAGGTCGACTTGGGGCTGACCGAGAGGCTCCGCCCCCTGATTCCGGAGACGGTGCCGCTGGTGGCCGAGAGCGGTATCCATTCGGTCGATGACGCCCGGCGGATGCGCGAATCGGGCGCCGACGCGATCCTGGTCGGCGAGATGCTCATGCGGGCCGCAGACCCAGTCGCATGTCTCCGGGAGTTAGCCTCCGTATAGGGGGACGAAATGGTCAGGGTGAAAATCTGCGGAATCTGCGACTTTGATGCCGCCCAGGCGGCGGTTGAAGCAGGCGCGGACCTGCTTGGGTTCCATTTCTGCTTGTCAGACCGGCGCGTCACGCCCGAGGAGGCCAAGGCGATCGTCGACGGCCTGGCGGTGCGGCCGAAGATCGTCGGCGTCTTCATCGACCAGGATGCGGCCGAGGTCAGGGAGATCGCCGACTTCGTAGGCCTGGACATGCTGCAGCTGCACGGATCCGAAGAGCCCGGATTCGACGCCGGTCGGCCCGTCCTCAAAGTGTTGAAGATCCGCGAGGGCCAGGTCCCCGACGCGGCAGCGTGGCCGGACCCGATCATGCTCGATTCCTGGTCCATCGACCAGCGCGGCGGCACCGGACGCACGTGGGATTGGGATCTCGCGCGCGAGCTGCTCGTAACCCGGAAGGTGTTCATCGCCGGTGGTCTCGAACCGGGTAACGTGGGCAAGGTCGTGAGCGAGTTCAAGCCCTACGGAGTCGATGTTTCGAGCGGCGTCGAAGCCTCGGTGAGGGTCAAGGATCACAACAAGGTGCGGGCCTTCGTGCACGCGGTAAGACTTGCCGAGATCCTCTCTTGATTACTTCACGTCCCCACCCGCGCTGCGCGCGACCTCCCCACGTGGTGGGGAGGTGAACCTGAAGCACCCGGTTCGCGGGCGTTTCGGCGCCTACGGCGGCCAGTACGTGCCGGAGACTCTGATGACCGCGCTGGACGAGCTGGAAGGCGTCTGGCACGAAGCCAAAGCCGATGCCCAGTTCCAGCTCGAGCTTGCGGGCTACCGCCACGCCTTCATCGGCCGCCCGACGCCGCTGTACGCCGCGACCCGCCTGGGCGCGCACTTCGGCGGCGCCCACATCCACCTCAAGCGCGAGGATCTCTGCCACACCGGCGCTCACAAGCTCAACAACGCCGTCGGCCAGGCGCTGCTGGCGATTCGTATGCGCAAGCCGCGCGTCATCGCGGAGACCGGAGCGGGGCAGCACGGTGTCGCCGTCGCGACCGTAGCCGCTCGCTTCGGTCTCGAGTGCGCCATCTACATGGGCACCGAGGACATGCGCCGGCAGTCGATGAACGTGCGCCGTATGAAGTTGCTCGGGGCCGAGGTCAAGGAGGTCACGAGCGGCACCAAGACGCTGAAGGACGCTACCTCAGAGGCCATTCGCGATTGGGTGACCAACGTGGGCACCACGCACTACATCATCGGTTCGGTGGTGGGCCCGCATCCGTATCCGGAAATGGTCCGCGACCTGCAGCGTGTCATCGGCGACGAGGCACGCGATCAATACCTGTCCGTGGACGGGAAGCTGCCCGACGTCGTGGTCGCGTGCGTGGGAGGCGGCTCCAACGCCATCGGCATCTTCACCGCCTTCCTCGACGACAAAGACGTTTCCCTGGTCGGGGTCGAGGCCGCGGGCTCAGGGATCAAGAGCGGGAAGCATGCGGCCTCGCTGGTGGCCGGTCGTCCTGGCGTCCTGCATGGTTCCTACTCCTACCTGCTTCAGGATGGTGACGGCCAGGTCCTCAATACGCACTCGATCTCCGCGGGCCTCGACTATCCCGGGGTCGGACCCGAGCACTCGTTCCTGCGCGACCTCGAGCGTGTGGACTACGTCGCCGTCAGCGACAAGGACGCGGTCGCCGCGTTCAAGCTCTGCACCAGGCTCGAAGGCATCATGCCCGCCCTCGAGCCGTCGCACGCGCTGCACCAGGCGGGCGTGATCGCGCGGGAGCTCGGCCCGGGCGGCCGCATCCTCGTCTGCCTTTCCGGGCGCGGCGACAAGGACATGGACTCGGTCGAAGCGCAAGGCGAAGTTGAAAACTGAAACCGCGCGACTCGACCAGGCCCTGAGGGCGAGCGGCGACCTGAAGCTCGTCGCATACATGATGGCCGGCCACCCAAACAAGAAGAAGTCGCTCGAGGTGGGGAAGAAGCTGGCGACGTCGGGCATCGCCGCGCTCGAGATCGGCATCCCGTTCTCAGACCCGCTGGCGGACGGGCCGGTGATCCAGCACGCGGGGCAGATGGCTCTGGAGCACGGCATGACCGTGGGGGCGTCGCTTGAGCTGGCCGCCGCGATCGCGCGCGAGGGCATCCCGATCGTGCTCATGACCTACATCAACCCCATCCTCTCGCACGACCCTCGACGGTTCGCCGCGGAGGCCGCGCAGGCGGGTGTCTCCGGCATCATCATCCCGGATCTGCCGGTCGAGGAGTCCGAGCCGGTCGCCGGATGGCTGCGGTCGGCCTCGCTCGACACCGTATTCATGGTGTCCCCGACCACATCGCCCGCTCGCATGGCTTCGATCTGCGAGCACTCGAGCGGCTTCGTTTACTGCGTGACCGTGACCGGAATCACCGGGGCCCGCCATGAGTTGCCCTCCGGGATGAAGGATTTGCTTGAAGAGGTCAAGAAGCACACCGACCTGCCGGTGGCGGCGGGGTTTGGCATCTCACGCCCGGAGCACATGAAGGCTTTGCGCGGAAATGCGGACGCCGCCGTGGTCGGCAGCGCCATCGTCTCCGAGATCGACAAGGGCGAAGACCCCATCCCGCTGGTGAAGGGCCTTTTGAAAGCATGCCGGTGAGGGGGATTCGCGGCGCCACGACTGCGGCCGCGAACACGCAGGAATCGATCACGGAGGCGACTGATGAGCTGCTCCGTGAGCTGACGGCGCTGAACGACCTGGACATCGCCGAGATCTGCTTCGCCTATTTCACGACCACACACGACCTCACCGCCGAGTACCCCGCCTACGCAGCGCGGCGTCTGGGCTGGCTCGACGTGCCGCTCCTCTGCGGCCACGACATGGACGTCATGCTCCCCAACCCGCGTGGCGTCCGGATGTGTATCCGCGCTCTGGTGCTCTACAACACGCCGAGGCCGCAATCGGCGATGCGTTTTGCTTACCTGCGCGGATCCGCCGCCATCAAAACCGACCTGGATTCACTTCGGAGTCCGCTGATCCCGTGATCATCGTCATGGCGCACCAGGCGACCAAGGCCGAGATCGACGCCGTGGTCGATCGCGTCCACGAAATCGGCCTCAAGACCGAGATCTCGCGCGGCGAGGAGCGGACGCTGGTCGGGGTCATCGGCGGCAACGCGTACGCGTACAAAGAAGCGTTCTCCCACCTCGGCGGAATCCACGAGATCATCCCGATCACCAAGCCGTTCAAGCTTGCGAGCCGCGAGTTCCGGCCCGTCGACACGGTCGTGGACGTCGGGGGCGTGAAGATCGGGGGCGACGAGGTCGTGATGATGGCCGGACCATGCTCGGTTGAAGGCGAGGAGATGCTCCTCGAGACTGCTCGACACGTCGCCTTACAGGGCGCAAAGATCCTTCGCGGTGGCGCGTTCAAGCCGCGCACGTCGCCCTACTCCTTCCAGGGGCTGGGCGAGTCGGCGCTGAAGATGATGGCCACCGCTCGCGACGAGACCGGGCTCAAGGTCGTCACCGAGGTGGTGTCGCCCAGCGACGTGGAGCTCGTCGCGCGGTATGCAGACATCCTCCAGCTCGGCACTCGCAACATGCAGAACTACGCGCTCCTTCAGGAGGCGGGAAAATCGGGCAAACCGGTTCTGCTGAAGCGCGGCATGTCCTCGACGATCGAGGAGTGGCTGCTGGCCGCTGAGTACATCCTGTCGCAGGGCAACCGTGACGTGATCCTGTGCGAGCGTGGCATCAGGACGTTCGAGACCGCCACGCGCTTCACGCTCGACCTCAACGCCATCCCGCTCGCTCGCGAGCTTTCGCACCTTCCGATCGTCGTCGACCCTTCGCAGGCGACCGGGCGCTGGTCTTTGGTTCGACCGATGGCGCTGGCCGCGGTGGCGGCTGGGGCTCACGGACTGATAGTGGAGGTGCACCCGACTCCGAACCAGGCCCTGTCGGACGGGGCGCAGTCGCTCGACTTCGCGAGCTTCGATCGCCTGATGCAGGACCTTCGCAGGCTGCTGGGCGCGCTGGCCAAGCAGCTCGCTTAGTAGCTAATGCCGACGATCGGCGTGGTGGGCCTGGGCCTGATGGGCGCTTCGTTCGCGCTCGCGGTCAAGAAAGCGCGGCCCGAGCTCACCATCGTCGGCTTCGATCGCGACGCGGCGACTGCGCTCAAGGCGATGGACCGCGGGATCGCCAGTGCCGCGGGCACCGACCTCGACGTCATCGACATGGCGGACGTGGTCGTGGTGGCGGTCCCCATCCTCGCGATGCAGGACCTGTTCAAGGGCCTGGGCCCCCACGTCGCGGGCAAGGTCGTCACCGATGTCGCGAGCACCAAGGGCAGCGTGATGGAATGGGCAGCGGGAGCGGGCATCGACCTGGTGGGTGGGCACCCAATGTGCGGGCGCGAGACGTCTGGCATCGAGGCCGCGGACGCCGGGTTGTTTGCGGGCGCGCCGTGGATCCTCACCCGCCGGGATGAGACGGTCATCGGGCTGGTGGAGGATGCGGGCGCGCGCCCGCTGGTGATGGATGCGGCCACACACGATCGCCTGGTGGCCGGCGTCAGCCACGCCGCGCTGTTGCTTTCTGTCGGCTACGTCCTGGCGCTCTCCGGCCGGGCTGATTGGCCGGAGGCGTCGAAGGTGGCGGCGTCGGGGTTTCGCGACATGAGCCGCCTCGCCGCCGGCGACCCGGCGATGTCAGCCGGCATCGCACGCACCAATCGCGACAACCTCCTCGAGCAGCTGGATGCAATCAGTCACTCGCTGGCCCGCCTACGCCGGCATCTCGAGGCCGACGACCCGCGCCTCGTCGAGCTTTTCGAGGAAGCGCGGTCGGTGCGTGAGCGCTGGACGAAGGACGCTGCCAGTTCACGCCCCACTCCCCGACCCTCTCCCCGGAGGGGAGAGGGAGACCCCCCGTGATCGCGACTGTTAGAAGGGCACGACGCCTCGACGGCGATATCACCGTGCCGGGCGACAAGTCGATCTCGCACCGCGCGCTGATCCTCGGTTCGATTGCCGATGGCGAGGGCCGCGTTCGCGGCTTGTCGACCGGGGCCGACGTCAGGTCCACCGCCGGATGCATGCGAGCGCTCGGCGTCGAGATCGACGATTCGGTGGTTCACGGCGTGGGCATGCACGGCTTGCGAGCGTCGGCTGAAGCACTCGACTGCGGAAATTCAGGGACGACCATGAGGCTGCTGGCGGGGCTGCTGTCGGCGCAGAAGTTCGCCTCTGAGCTGAGGGGGGACGAGTCGCTGACCACTAGACCGATGGATCGCGTGGTGACGCCGCTTCGCGAGATGGGCGCGCAGGCTTCATGGCCCCCCCTCGAGGTCGGAGGCCACGTGCCCCTGCATGGAATCGAATACCGGCCCAGCGTGCCCAGCGCCCAGGTGAAGTCGGCCGTGCTTCTGGCCGGCCTGTTCGCAGAGGGCCCGACGGTGGTTCTGGAACCGATCGCCACGCGCAACCACACCGAGCTGATGCTGGCCGCGATGGGCGCCGACGTGAAAGTCGACGGCCGTCTCGTCGAGCTCCGGCCCGCGGACCGCCTCTCGCCGCTGAACATTGAGATTCCGGGTGACCTGAGCGGTGCGACCTTCTGGCTCGTAGTCTCGGGGCTTGTACACGGATCGCACGTGCGTATTCGCAATGTGGGCATCAACCCGACCCGAACCGCCGTCATCGATCTCCTCCGCGCATGCGGGCTCGCGATCGCAATCAAGAGTCAGCGGTCGGAAGGCGGCGAGCCGGTGGGCGACCTCGAGGTCGGACCCGCTTCGGCCCTCCGCCCGCTGTCGGTCAGCGGTGGCATGGCCGCCGAGATGATCGACGAGCTCCCCGTGCTGGCGGTGCTCGCGTCGCAGCTTCCGGGCACGAGCCGGATCACCGGCGCGGCCGAGCTTCGTGTCAAGGAATCCAATCGCATCGCCGCGATCGCCGAAGGCCTGGCCGCAATGGGTGCGGACATCACCGCCCTCGACGACGGCTGGGTCATCAACGGCCCGCGCCCACTCGAAGGGGCGCGAGTCCACTCGCATCGCGATCACCGCATAGCGATGGCCCTGGCGGTGGCCGGCCTGCTCGCCGATGGCACGACCGAGATCGAGGACGCGGACTGCGTCGAGATCTCGTACCCAGGCTTCTTCGACCAGCTGGAGTCGCTGTGCTGACGATCCGCTGCGAACTCGACCTCGACGTGCTCGCGCTGGAGCTGTACGAGCTCGAGGTGACCGAGCCACGCGATGATTTCGAGCTCGAGGTGGCGCGTGCCACGCAGGCGGCACGCACTGGTGAGGTCGGCGACGCCGGCCGCGCGAGGGCGCTTTACCGTCGCTTCGGAGTGGACCCCACCCGTGTCCGGCCTTCATCGGAGGCTTTGCTCCGGCGGCTGAAGAAGGGCGAGCCGCTTCCGCGGGTCAACTCATTGGTAGACGTGGCCAACGCGATGTCCGTCCAGCTGCAGGTGCCGGTCGGCCTGTACGACCTCGACAAGGTCCGCGGCGACGCGCTCGTCGTCAGGCTGGGCGCCGAAGGCGAGAGCTACACCGGCATCGGCAAGGAGCGTGTGAACGTCGCCGGACGAATTTGCGTAGCGGACGCGGATGGTCCGTGTGGCAACCCGAGCTCCGACTCGGCGCGAACGATGATCACCACCGCCACTGAGCGGGCAGCGTGGATCTACTTCCTGCCTATCACCGACGACGATGTTGATCGCACGGCCGAGCTCATCGCCGTATTCGGTCGCGGCCTCGTTCGCATGGCGGTGGCACCGGCATGAGGGCGACGTCGGAGCAGGTCCTGTGTGTGAAGCGTGAGGACATCTTTCCGGACGGGGCCTGGAACGACTTCATCAGCGATCGGCTCGATTGGTACCAGGCCGTGATCCGAGCACATCACATCTTCAAACCTCGGGCCGAAGTCGAGGACGACCCGACCTACCAGCAGATCATCCCGTACGTCGTATTCCGGCACGGCCATCGCTACCTGCTTACGCATCGCCTGCGTGCGTCATCCGAGCGTAGGTTGCGAAAGCAGTACTCGCTTGGCGTCGGCGGCCACATCAATCCCGGCGACCTGGAAGGGGGCGATCCCATCCAGGATGGGCTGAAGCGCGAGTGGGAGGAGGAGGTCATCTATGAAGGGCGCTTCGAGGCGAAGCTGCTCGGGCTCCTCAACGATGAATCT
Organism: Candidatus Dormiibacterota bacterium; assembly: GCA_955652585.1. Classification (GTDB taxonomy): domain Bacteria; phylum Chloroflexota; class Dormibacteria; order Dormibacterales; family Dormibacteraceae; genus UBA10449. Next base: position 7,817 of record CATPBF010000051.1, read on the forward strand.
TCCCCAGTGTCGAAGGTGCACCTCGGCGTGGTGTTCCTGGTCGATGGCGATTCACCCGACATCGCCATTCGCGAAACGACGAAGCTGGCCGGCCAGTTGCTCACGCTTGCCGAGATGCGGATCTACTACCTGGAGATGGAGTCTTGGTCGCAGATGGTCTACGACCGCCTGCTGAGGGAGGAATCGTGAAATACGTCGAAGCAGGTGGAGCCCGGATCTCCGCAATCGGGCTGGGGGCCTGGCAGTTCGGGACGGCTGAATGGGGATACGGAGAGGACTACGCGCGCGACGAGGCGCTGAAGATCGTGCACCGCGCGCTGGAGCTCGGCGTGAACATGATCGACACCGCCGAGATGTACGGATTCGGTCGGTCCGAGCGCATCGTGGGCGACGCGATCAAGGGCCAACGCGACGGAGTGTTTCTGGCCACCAAGCTGTTCCCGGTGGGCCTTCCGTTCCAGGTGGCATCGAAGGCACGCGCGAGCGCGCGCCGGCTGGGAGTCGATCGCATCGACCTGTATCAGCAGCACTGGCCCAGCCCGATGTTTCCGGCCGGAGCGACCATGCCGCGAATGAGGAAGCTGGTGGAGAGCGGCCTGGTGACGCACGTTGGGGTCAGCAATCATTCGCTCGCGCAGTGGCAGGCGGCCGAAAAGCACTTCGGAGGCGCGGTGCTGTCGAACCAGGTGAAGTTCAACCTTCTCGACCGTGGACCGGAGCACGAGCTGGTGCCATGGGCTCATGAGAATGGCCGCGTCGTCATCGCCTACAGCCCGCTGGCGCAAGGATTGCTGTCGGGCAAATACCTCGAGACCGCGCCGCGCAACCTCCGCCGGCTGCGGCCTGCGTTCAGCGCCTCGTCGCGCGCTCGCTTACGGCCTCTGATCGCGGCGCTGGCGGAGATCGCGACGCGGCATGGAGGGACTCCGGCGCAGGTCGCGCTGGCGTGGCTGATCCGCAGGCCCAATGTCGTCGCGATCCCAGGAGCCTCGAGCGTCCAGCAGATGGAGCAAAATGCCGCCGCGGCCGATATCGACCTGGACGATGAAGAGGACGCGAGGTTGAGTGGCCTGGCGTCGCGTCAGGCTGCATAGAGATGAGGCTGGAAGCGGTCGAGCTGCGCCGGATCCGGATCTCCCTCGTGGCGCCGTTCGAGACGTCGTTCGGGACGCAGTTCGGGCGCGACATCCTGATCCTCAAGGCGATCACCGACGAAGGCGAGGGCTGGGGCGAATGCGTCGCTGGTGAGGAGCCCGACTACTCGTCGGAGTACGTCGAGGCCGCCCAGCACGTGCTGGTGCACCACCTGCTTCCTCCTCTGCTCGCTCGCCCGAGCCTCACCGCGGCCGACGTGAAGGGCGCCCTGCAAAGGTTCCACGGGCACCGCATGGCGAAAGCATCGATCGAGATGGCGGTCCTGGATGCGGAGCTGCGGGCGCGGCGCGAATCCTTCGCGCACCATTTCGGCGCGGTGCGATCCGCAGTCGATTGCGGCGTGTCGGTCGGCATCCACCGCTCGATCCCTGAGCTGATCGCGACGGTCGGTGGTTACCTGGACCAGGGCTATCGGCGGGTCAAGCTCAAGATCAAGCCAGGCTGGGATGTCGAACCGGTCCGTGCGGTGCGCGAGCGTTTTGGCGACGTGCTCCTACAGGTGGACGCGAACACCGCTTACACCCTTGCCGATGCCGGGCACCTTGCCCAGCTCGATGCTTTCGACCTGTTGCTGATCGAGCAGCCGCTGCCTGAGGAGCAGGTCCTGGCACATGCCGAGCTTGCGAAGCTCATCCGCACTCCGGTATGCCTCGACGAGTCGATCACCTCGGAACAGGCAGCCGCCGACGCCATCCGGCTAGGCGCCTGCTCGATCATCAACATCAAGCCCGGGCGCGTGGGTGGCTACCTCGAGGCGCGGCGAATCCACGACCTGTGCGCAAAGCACGAGGTGCCCGTGTGGATGGGAGGGATGCTGGAGACCGGGCTGGGTCGGGCCGGCAACGTCGCGATGGCGGCGATGCCCAACTTCAAGCTCCCAGGCGACACGTCCGCGTCCAGCCGGTACTACCACCGCGACATCACCGAGCCTTTCGTCCTGGTCGACGGGCGCCTTGACGTCCCCGACGGCCCAGGCCTGGGCGTGAACGTAGACGTCGCCTACCTCGACGAGATCACGACCTCATCGCAGGTGGTGCGGGCGGGGCGCTCTTCGTCGCCGACTACCCGCTGACCGGCGGCAGAGACGGGAAGGTCAACAACAGGTCATCCATGGCATTGGCGTGCGCAGCCTCGCCGAGACGCGGCACGCCAAGGCGGTCCTCGACGGATGCGAGGAGAGAGTAGTGGTCATATGCGCGCCCGCTGGTGTGGACGATCGTGCCTGGATGGATGACGAGGGTCAGCACGTGGTTGGCACTGTCCTCGCCCTCGTCCCATGTGATCAGTAGGAGACCGCCGTTCTGCCACGCGGTCGAGCCCAGGATCTTGGGCACAGTCTGCGAGAGCCACGTGTCCGCCACCTGGGTCGAGCAGTCGTGGCCGTCGTGGCAGAGGTCCGGTGTGATCCAAACGAAAGTCGGGGTCGTCCCCTTTATGTCCTGGTCGAACTGCGAGAAGGGAACGATCTGGTCCGGGCACGTGGCTCCGTAATAGGGGAACGGATCGTGCTTGAGCGCATACGGATACGCGCTTTGAGTGCAGCTGCCGGACATGCCTTCCATGTAAGCCCGCCAGGAGATGCCGGCCGCTGTGAGCTGGGCGCCGAGGCCGCCGGCTGGGAGGGGGTGCCAGCCGTCGTCGGCGATCCCCCAGGTGCTGCCTGAGGTGAGCGCGAGATAGTTGGGCAGGCTCGGGTGCGATACGCCGTGATAGTTCGTCGCCACCGAATATTTCGCCGCCAGCTCGGCCGTGTACCCGCCCGCGATTGCCTGGTCGTAGCTTCGGTTCTCCATCACGATCACGAAGACGTGCGGCTTGCTTGCCTGTGTCGGTGAAGAGGTCGCAGTCGACGAGGGCGCGCTGCTTGGTTGGCTGGTTGGGGAAGGACTAGGAAGGTGGGTGGCGGTGCGCGGCCCGCAGGCCGATAGCACGCAGAGTGCAAGCACACCAGCCAGGAGAGGCCTCACCCTTCTAGACACTACGATCCGAGGCGCTGTGAAGTTGCTGGGCGGCCCCTGGGAGATGGAGATCCAGCCGGAGCACGGCGGGCGCATCATTTCGCTTCGCCTCGCCGGCGAGGAACTTCTCGACCAGGGCATCGGAGTCGATGATCCTTCCGCGACCGGGTTCGTCGCCGCCGGGGCGCGAGGTTGGGACGAGATGGTGCCGTGTGTCGATGCGTCCCGATATCCCGGCCCGGGTCCGTTTGAGGGGGTCGAGCTGCCCGACCACGGTGAGGCGTGGCGGCTGCCGTGGACGGTGCTACACGAAGCCACGCTGGAGTGTGCGGGTCGACTGTTGCCGTGGAGGCTGCGGCGTCGAGTTGAGCTCGGCGAGCACGCGGTGAGGGTGACCTATTCGTATCGAAATAACGGGTCCGCTCCGTTGTTGGCCTACTGGTGCGCTCACCCCTTGTTTCGCTACGAGTCGGATATGCAAGTGGAGGCGGGGAGCCCGGTGCCGCGACCGGAGGCGGGGACAAGTAAGAAGGTATTCCTGCGAAGAGGACTGGCAGACAGCGCACGTCTGGAGTGGAAGTCGGGGTCGGCGGTTGTGGTCGCTTGGGACAAGCAGGTCACACCATATGTCGGGGTGTGGGTCTGCAATGGAGACCTGGGCGGATACCACCACATTGCGATCGAGCCCGCGACCGGCGGGGGAGACCGTCCACATCTCGCGGTGCCGCCTCCTCTGCTCGCTCCGGGCGAGGAGCTCGAATGGTGGATGGAGATTCGCGACGCCCGAAATTAACATCCTGATTTCTTGACTCCCCAAACAGATGTTCGTAAAATTGTCTCATGGTAGCTGGGGAGGGGGCGATTGCACCCCTCAGTGAAGATGTGGGTCGGCTCCGAGAGGCTGTCGAGGCCTTCCGGCGTCGGCCCAAGACGGGGCGCACCCAAGAGCAGATCAGCCACGAGCTGAGCCAGGTCCGTGTCATCTGCGATGTGATGGAGCTCGAGTTCTCAGATCTTGCGAGTGAGTTCGCGGCCACCGACGAATACGACCAGCAGGGATTCGACAGCCCGATCTCCTGGCTCAAGCAGGTCTGCCACATGTCGAGCGGTGCCGCCGGCGATCGCGTTTGCGCCGGCGATCAGCTGCAGCGATTGGGACAAAGCGCAGACGCCTTGGCTACGGGTGAGATCGGCTTTGCCCATTTCGCGCTGATAGCAAGGACCGCAGCAGCGGTTGGTGGCCGCTTCGACGAGGTCGAGCTGCTCCGCAAGGCGCGCAAGCTCAACATCTTTCCCTTCCGCAACTCCTGCCTACATGCCCGGCATGCAGCCAACCCCGAGCGTTTCGTGAACGAAGAGAAGGAGGGCGTGGAGGCGCGGAGCCTGACCCTGACCACAGCCGACGATGGTGTGGTCCTCGTCCAGGGCATCCTCGACAAAGTTGGTGGCGCTGCTCTGCGCACGGCACTGGAGCCGTTGGCCAAGCGCGCCGGCAAAGGTGACCATCGCAAACTCGATCGGCGGCTGGGGGACGCGCTCGTCGACCTCTCGATGCACGCGCTCGACAACGGCGTGCCGAGCCGGCGCCCGCACCTCCAGGTCACGACTTCGCTGGAGACGCTCCTCGGTCTATCTGGAGCGCCGGCGGCGGAGATGGAGTTCTCGTTACCGATCTCGGCCAAGGCGGTCGAGCGCTTGGCGTGCGACTGCAGCGTCACGCGTATCCTGCTGAACTCCGACTCCATGGTCATCGATGTCGGGCGCGCCAAGCGGCTGGTATCTGGCCCGCAGAGCAAGGCGCTCAGGGTTCGCGACGGTGGCTGCACGTGGCCGGGTTGCGACCGGCCGGCAACCTGGACGTCGGCGCACCACGTCGTGCACTGGATCCATGGTGGGTCAACCGATCTTCCCAACCTCGTCCTTCTCTGTTATCGGCATCACTGGATGGTTCATGAGGGCAATTGGCAGATCGTGCGCACCGATGATGGGTGCATCCACACCATTCCCCCACTGATGGGATTTGGGTCGCGATCGCGCGAGCCGGACTAGATAGGCCCACTCTAAACTGGCACCATGGCCAAGCTCCTGGGGTTGCGCTGTCGCGAGTGCGGGGCGGAGTACGAGCTCCAGGCCACGCATGTCTGCGAGATGTGCTTCGGCCCTCTGGACGTTGTCTATGACCAGGCGGCGCTGAGGAAAGTGGTCAGCCGCCAACGCATCGAGCAGGGCCCCGCCTCGATGTGGCGGTATCGCGACCTCCTCCCGGTCGAGGACGACACCCCGGTCGTCACGCTGGGCGAGGGGTTCACCCCACTGGTCAAAGCGGATCGGCTGGGCGCCGAGCTTGGGCTGCGCAACCTGTATCTGAAAAACGACAGCATGAACCCGACCAACTCATTCAAAGACCGGGTCGTGTCGGTCGCGATCAGCTGGGCGCGGGCCCACGGCTTCGAGACGATCGCGTGCGCGTCCACGGGCAACCTTGCCAACGCGGTGGCCGCCTACTCGGCGCGCGCGGGCCTCGAGTGCTTCGTGTTCATCCCCGTCGACCTAGAACCCGCGAAGGTCGTGAGCATCAGCGTCTTCGACCCGAACGTGGTCGCCGTGCGGGGCAACTACGACGAGGTGAACCGGCTATGCAGCCAGCTGCTCGAGTCCACGCCCTGGGCCTTCTGCAACATCAACATCCGCCCGTTCTACGCGGAAGGCTCCAAGACCCTCACGTTCGAGACCATCGAACAGCTGGGCTGGAAGCTGCCGGACGAGATCATCATCCCGATTGCAAGCGGCTGCCAGTTCGTGCGCCACCGACAAGCCATTCGCGAGCTGATCGATTACGGGCTGGTGCGCGACGACCGCGTTCCGGCGCTGACCGGAGCCCAGGCGCTGGGCTGCGCCCCGGTCTACAACGCATTCAAGTCCGACACCCCAGAGCGGGTGCTGCCGGTCAAGCCCAACACCATCGCCCGCTCCATCGCAATCGGGAATCCTTCGGATGGCATCTACGTCAACCGGATCGCGCTGGAGACAGGCGGCGTCGTCGAGGCAGTCACTGAGGACGAAATCGTGGCGGCGATGAGGCTGCTCGCTCGCACCGAGGGCATCTTCACCGAGACCGCGGGCGGCGTGACCATCGGCGTCCTCGCCAAGCTCGCCCGGGCCGGGCGTTGGAAGGGAGATGAGGTGGTGGTCGCCTACGTGACCGGCCATGGCCTCAAGACCGCCGATGTCCTGGCCTCTGTCGACGGTCATGCCCGCCGAGTCGAAATAGAACCGACCCTGAAGTCGTTTCGGGAAAAGGTGAACATCTAGATATGCCTCAATTTCGCATCCCCGGACCGCTCAGGCGGCTGTCCGACGGCCAGATGACAGTCACCGTCGAAGCCACCGATCTCGGGTCCGCGATCGACGCACTCGAGCAGCGCTACCCGGGCTTCAAGGACCGCCTCCTGGACCAGCAGGGCGAGCTCCGGCAGTTCGTGAACGTGTACCTGAACGACGAGGACGTCCGCCTCGGCGCCGGTCTGGCGGCCAAGGTGTCCGAGAAGGACGAGATCTCGATCGTGCCGGCTGTGGCCGGAGGCGAGCCGGCAAACTAGACTTCGCCTCATGGCGAGGCGGCGTCTCAAACTGATTTTCGGCCCGGATATGGTGAAGGAGCCGGTCATCTACCAGCTCGGGAAGCAGTTCGAGCTGGTCACCAACATCCGCCGCGCGGACGTTTCGAAGGACCAGGGCTGGGTGCTGCTCGAGGTCACCGGGGAAACTGACGAGCTGGATCGGGGGGTCGAATATCTCGAGTCTCGCGGCGTCAAGGTCGAGCCGGCCGAGGGAGATCTCGTCGGCTAGGATCGCC
>CATPBF010000052.1 GCA_955652585.1 Candidatus Dormiibacterota bacterium
AATCCAACCTCCGCAACCATTTGCAGCAACCACGAAGCCGGGGGCGTCCCGGCTTCGTCCTTATTACGGAGCGTTTTGATGAACAAGCGGAAGCGCGTCGCGATCGCCAAGCACCGAGTCAAGAAGCGCAAGCTCAAGGCGAAAGCCCAAGCGGCTCGTTAGTCTTACTCCGGCGCACGAGGTGCCGTAGCTCAGGTGGTAGAGCGCGCGACTCATAATCGCGTTGTCGCTGGTTCGAGTCCAGCCGGCACCACCATGCCCTCCCAAGAAACGATTCCGCACCCGCTGCTTTTTGGGCTGCGCCGATCCGGGCTGATCGCGTCCGGTGAGCGCACGCTGGTGGCGGTGTCGGGCGGGCCGGACAGCACGGCGCTGTTGGTCGCGCTTCACGAAGAGGGCTATGCCGTGGTCGCGGCTCACTACGACCACGCGCTGCAGCCGGGTTCGGGCCGAGCCGCCGACCACGTCCGCGCGCTGTGCCAACGCCTGGGTGTCGAAGTGCTGACCGAGCGCAGAGAGAGCCCTATGCCACGCGGCTCCGTCCAGGCCGGCGCGCGCGCCCTTCGCTACGAATATTTCGAGCGCGCTCGCGCCCAGATTGGCGCCAGTGTCGTCGCGATCGCGCACACGGCCGATGACGTCGTGGAGGGCGTCGTCCTTCATCTGTTGCGCGGCTCCGGTCTGGCCGGCATGCGCGGCATGCCCGCACGCCGGGGCGTGTTCGTGCGGCCGCTTCTGTCCGTCTGGAGAAGTGAGGTGGCGGACTACCTGGATCGGCGCGGGATCAAAGCGTGGCAAGACCCGGCCAACTCCAACCCCGCGTACGCGCGGGTTCGGGTGCGGCGCGACATCCTGCCGGCGCTGGAGCGCGACCGGCCCGGAATCGTGCGCCGCTTCCACCGGGCCTCGATTCGCGCCACCGCCCTGCACGAGTCGATCTCGGGTATCGCCGAGAGCGCGCTCAACGCCGGCGTCCTGACCCGTGCCGTCGTCGCGGCTGCTCCTGAGCCAGTGGCGGCCGAGATGATGAGGCACCTGTATGCCCGCGCGGGCGGCGCCCAGCCGTCGCTCTCGCGAACCCACCTCGCGGCGATGCTCAGGCTGGCCCAGGCTGGGCCCGGAGGCCGGGGCGTAGATCTACCCGGCGGCCTGCGTTTTCGTATCGTGGGGGAAACCATGCAGTTCGTCCCTCCCGATGCGGCTCGCCGGCCCGCTCCACGGCTCGAGATTTCCGCCTGCGACGGCTGCGGGGATATGACGGCGGCGCACGTCCGGCCGGACCTCGAGCTCCGTCTCGGCTACCGCACACCCGGGCTGACGATGCGGCTGCTCAAGGGCCGCGGGACACGCAAGCTGCAGGACATCTTCGTGGACGCGCGCGTGCCCCGCGAAGACAGGGATTCGTGGCCGCTGGTGTTCGCCGGCGATTCGCTCGCTGTCGTGCCCGGGATCGCCGTGTCGGCAGAGCTGGCGACCCGCGCAGGCGAACCCTCATTGCACGTAACGGTCAGCGGTATCCCAGCTAAAGTAGAATCGCTTAACAGCCTTCCAGGAGAGCCCAGTTGACCCGCTTCCCCCGCTCCAGCCTGTTTTATTTCGCACTGGTCGTCGTACTCGGCCTGGTGATCTGGTTCACGTGGCAATCGTTCCAGGGCAACCAGACCTCGAGCGATTGGGCCTTCTCGACCCTCATGAACAACGCCGCGAGTGGCACAGTCAAGGAAGTCGACATCAAGGGCACCGACGGCGTCGCCATCGATGCCAATGGCACTCATCACAACGTCACGCTGCCCGACTGCGCCAGCGGCGCGGGCTGCCAGTTCGCCGACACGCTGACCGCGGACAAGGGTCCCGATGGCCCTGTGATCGTCAAGTTCCAGCCGGCCAACAGCGCCAACTACCTGCTCAGCGTGCTCGTCCCCAACATCATCCTGGTCGTGCTGATCGCAGCCTTCATGTGGTGGGTGCTGCGCCAGACCCAAAGCGGCAACAACCAGGCGATCTCTTTCGGCCGGTCGCGCGCGCGGATGATCGCGGGTGACAAGCCGGCGATCACTTTCGCGGACGTCGCGGGTGTGGAAGAGGCCAAACAGGAGCTCGCCGAGATCGTCGAATTCCTTAAGTATCCGGAGAAGTTCGTGGCCCTCGGCGCGCGCATCCCCAAGGGCGTGCTGCTCGTCGGACCTCCGGGCACCGGCAAGACGCTGCTGAGCAAGGCCGTTGCGGGCGAGGCCGGCGTGCCCTTCTTCTCGATCTCGGGCTCTGAGTTCGTGGAGATGTTCGTCGGTGTTGGCGCGAGCCGAGTGCGCGATCTGTTCGATCAGGCCAAGAAGAACTCACCCTGCATCGTGTTCGTAGACGAGATCGATGCCGTCGGCCGTCAGCGTGGGGCCGGCCTCGGCGGCGGACACGATGAGCGCGAGCAGACTCTCAACCAGCTGCTGGTCGAGATGGACGGCTTCGACACCAACACCCACGTGATCATCATCGCGGCCACCAACCGCCCGGACGTCCTCGACCCGGCGCTGCTGCGGCCCGGCCGCTTCGACCGCCACGTGACCCTCGACCGCCCCGACGTCAAGGGCCGCCGCGCGATCCTCGACGTTCATGCGCGGAACAAGCCCCTCGACTCGACTGTCGACCTCGACGTGCTCGCGCGCCAGACGCCCGGCTTCAGCGGCGCCGACCTGGCCAACCTCATCAACGAGGCGGCCATCCTGGCAGCGCGCGGAAACAAGAAGGTGATCGGCATGAGCGAGCTCGAGGAGGCCATCGAGAGGGTAGTGGCCGGCCCCGAGAAGAAGAGCCGCCGTCTGTCAGAGCACGAGAAGGAAGTCGTCGCGTACCACGAGGTCGGGCACGCGCTGGTGGCGAAGTCGCTGCCGAAATGCGATCCGGTGCACAAGGTGTCGATCATCTCGCGCGGGCAGGCGCTGGGCGTCACCTGGTATCTGCCGACGGAGGACCGCTACCTGACCAGCAAGGCCGAGCTCCTCGACAACGTGGCCGCCGCGATGGGAGGTCGTGTGGCAGAGGAAATCGTCTTCGGCGACGTCACATCGGGCGCAGAGAACGACATCCAGAAGGTCACGAACATTGCGCGCCGCATGGTCACCCAGTGGGGCATGAGCGAGAAGCTCGGCACCGTGACCATGGGCCACAAAGAGGAGCTCGTGTTCCTGGGTCGCGACCTGGGCGAGCAGCGAAACTACTCGGAAGAGGTAGCGGCGATCATCGACGAGGAGATCCGCAGCATCGTCAACCACGGCTACCAGACGGCGAAGGTCATCCTCACCGCCCAGCGCCACAAGATGGACGCCGTGGTCGAGCAGCTGAAGATCGTCGAGACCCTCGACGCGAAGCAGCTCGACGAGATCCTTGCGCGCGAGGACGAGCCGGCCGTGGCAGCCTCCTCCGGCGCGTCCGCCTCCTAGGCCTTCCGGGCCACGGACCTAATCGTCGCGGGCCGGGGTAACCTCGGCCGAAGCCTGGCGCGCGCGTGGCGGCGCGCGGGTCATCGAGTGCTCTTGAACCCGGCACGAAACGGCGTGCCGTCGCTGGTGCGGGCGCTGCGGTCCCGGCCTCGCGCCACGGTCTTTCTCACCGTTCCCGACGCAGTGGTCGCGAGCCTCGCCGGCGAGGTCGCTGCGGGCGGTGACATTCCGGGAAGTGTGGCGTTCGTCCATTGCAGCGGCGCGCTAGGGCTCGGCGCACTCGGCCGTCTTGCCGAGCATCACGTGGTCGGATCGTTCCACCCGCTGCAGTCCTTCCCGCAGCCCCGGCGGCCCGAGGCGTTCCGAGGCAGCCTGGTCGCGATCGATGCCCCTGCTCCGCCGCTGCGCCGCCGTCTGGAGCGATTGGCCCGCGACCTGGGCGCGAAGCCGCGCGGTGTCGATGAGGCGGATCGAGTGGTCTACCACGCGGCGGCGGTGTATGCGTCGAACTACCTCGTGGCTCTCGCCGGCGAGGCCGTCGAGCTGCTGGGGACGATCGGTTGGAGCGAGTCCGAGGCGGTGGCGGGGTTGATTCCTCTGATGCGCGGAGCCCTCGACGAGGTCGCGCGGCGCGGCCCCACGTCGGCTCTAACCGGGCCCATCCGGCGAGGGGATGTGGAGACGGTCACCCGTCACCTGGAGGCGCTGGCGGGCCTCGACTCCGGCTCGGCCAAGGGACCTCGCAAAGCGGATGTTTATCGTATGCTCGGCCAGATTGCGCTCGAGATCGCGACAAGAGCGGGGCTGGAGCCCGCCGCGGTTGAGCGCGTAAACAGGGCGCTGACCCGAAATGTGGCAGCGACGCGAAGGAGACGCCCGCGATGACGACGGTTCTGGACGTCCAGCGGTTCAAGGAAGAAGGCCAGCGCTTTGCCGTGCTCACGGCGTACGACTACCTCAGCGCCAAGATCCTCGATGAGGCCGGCATCCCCATCCTTCTCGTCGGCGACAGCCTGGGCATGGTCATGCTCGGCTACCCGACGACCCTGCCGGTCACCGTCGACGAGATGCTCCACCACGCCAAGGCTGTCGCTCGAGGCTCGCACCAGGCGCTCCTCGTGGGCGACATGCCGTTCATGTCGTATCACGCGTCGGTCGAGCAGGCGATCACCAGCGCCGGCCGGTTCATCCAGGAAGGCGGCATGCACGCCGTCAAGCTCGAAGGCGGCGGCCGGATTGTCGAGATCACCCAGCAGCTGACCGCGATGGGCATCCCCGTCATGGGCCATCTCGGTCTCACTCCGCAGTTCGTCCATCAGATGGGCGGATTCAAGGTCCAGGGCAAGACCGAGAAGCAGGCTGCGCGAATCCTGTCGGACGCCAAGGAGCTCGAGCAGGCAGGGGCGTTCAGCATCGTTCTCGAGGGCGTGCCGACCGAGGTCGCGACCCGCGTGACGCGGTCGCTTCGCATCCCGACCATCGGCATCGGGGCGGGGCCGGGAACCGACGGGCAGGTACTCGTCTTCCACGACATGCTCGGCTTGACCACCGGCAAGGCGCCGAAGTTCGTGAAGCGCTACGCCCACCTGGCCGAGGAGATCGCGAGCGCTGCTCAGCGTTTCGCGCATGAGGTCGGCGACGGCACGTTCCCTGGGCCCGAGCACTCGTATTCGGCCAACGGATCGGCCATCCCTGCCAAGGCGCAGCGCGATGAGGTCAAATACGGCTCCACCGTCTAGCCCGCCTCCGCCGATCGCCGTCGGGACGCCGGGATTCATGCGGGACGTCGCCCGCGGATGGCACGCGGACGGTGCCTCGATCGGGCTGGTCCCGACCATGGGTGCACTCCATGCCGGGCACATGAGCCTGGTCGAGCGTGCGCGCCGCGAAAACGACAGGGTCGTCGTCAGCGTATTCGTCAACCCGATCCAGTTCGGCGCCGGCGAGGATCTGGGCTTGTACCCGCGAAACCCTGAACGCGACCTGTCGATGCTTCGGGCCGCCGGGGTGGATGCGATCTACAAACCGTCGGTGGCGGACATGTATCCGCCAGGCGCGAGCACGCGGGTGATCGTCCACGGAGTCACGGAACGGCTGGAGGGGGCGGCGCGACCAGGTCATTTCGAGGGCGTGGCGACGGTGGTGACGAAACTCTTCACCGCCACGTCCGCCGACCGGGCGTACTTCGGCCAGAAGGACGCCCAGCAGGTGGCGGTGGTAATGCGCGTGGCTTCGGACCTGGACATCGGGGTCGAGATCCGGGTGTGTCCGACCGTCCGTGAAGCGGATGGTCTGGCCTTGAGCTCGCGCAACGCATACCTGGGCTCGGCCGAGCGGACCGCGGCCGTATGCCTGAGCCGGGCTCTGGGGTTGGCGGCAGAAGCCTACGGCCGCGGCGAGCGGGATCCCGGCCGGCTGCAGGCGATCCTGGCGGAGACGATCGGCGCTGAGCCGCTGGCCCGGTTGGACTACGCGGAAGTGGTCGACCCAGCCACCTTTTCGACGCCTGGCAGCCTCGCGGTGCTGGCCGTCCGGATCGGGTCGACCCGGCTCATCGACAACCACGATTTGAAGCTGCGGTATCCCGGATAAGCGGCAATTCTGGCGTACAATGGCAATCCGTTTGGCGTAGGCCGTTATTGACGACCAAGAACCACACCAATAATCCTTAGGGGGTATACGAACGTTTTGTCCACAGAGTCCGGTGTCTCCCTGAAAGAAGACGAGGAGGCGACCGAGATGGACTCGTCAGCGGCGATGACGATGGAGGACTACCTCCACTACGACCAGGAGGCCTTCAAGACCCCCAACCACGGGGATATCGTCGATGGCATCGTGGTCCGCGTCGACCCCGACGAGGTGCTGGTCGACATTGGCGCCAAGGCGGAAGGGGTCATCTCGAGCAAGGAGCTCGGCCTGCGCGGAGAGGTTGAATCGATCGGCCTCGTGCCAGGCGACCTCATCAAGGTCTATGTCCTTCAGCCCGAAAACGAAGAGGGCAACGTCGTCCTCAGCCTGCGACGCGCCCGCGCCGAGACCACGTGGCTGGTGGCCGCCGAGAAGCAGACCGACGGTTCAGTGATCGAGGCCGACGTCCGTGAGCAAAACAAGGGCGGTCTCATCGTCAACGTGCTCGGGCTCCGCGGCTTCTTGCCGTCGAGCCAGGTCGCGCGCGCTTACGCCGGCAGCCTCGAGTCGCTGGTCGGACAGCGCATCCCGGTCAAGATCCTGGAGGTCAACCGCAAGCGCAACCGGCTGATCGTCAGCCAGAAGGCGGCGGAGGACGAGGATCGCGCTCGCAAGCGCGAGGAGCTGTTCAGCCGGCTGCAGATGGGCTCCACCGTGAAGGGGACTGTCTCGGGCATTACGAGCTACGGCGCCTTCGTCGACATCGGCGGCGCGGACGGGCTCATCCACATCTCGGAGCTGTCATGGGACCGCGTTTCCAAGGTCACCGACGTGCTGCAGCTGGGCGAGGAGCTGACCGTCAAGGTCATCAAGCTCGACCCCGAGCAGACCCGAATCTCGCTGTCACTGCGTCAGTTGCAGCAGGACCCGTGGGAGAAGCTGGTGATGTCGATGCCGATCGGCTCGATCGTCGAGGGCCAGGTCACGAAAACCAAGAAGTACGGGGCCTTCCTCCAGATCATGGTCGGGATCGAGGGGCTTCTGCACATCTCGGAGCTCTCGTGGGATCACGTGGAGCGGACTGAGGACGTGCTCAAGGTCGGCGAGACGCTCCAAGTGAAGGTGATCGGTATCGACACCGCGCGGCGGCGGATCTCGCTGAGCCTCAAGCAGCTGTCGGCGCCGCCGGCGAGCCTGGGAGCCAGCCGCAGCGAACGGCACCAGGATGAGTACGGCGACATGGGAGACGAGTCTTAGCCGGCTTTCGGTTCGGGCTCGCTGCTTAACGCGCCGTTGGCGCCAAACGTGTGCATTGCAACGCTTGCAAGCACGCCGCTGGCGCCAAACGTGCCGAATCGAGGCCCGCGTGCCTAGGCGCCCAGGTCGGCCAGTCGCTGACGCGCCGGCGCGTAGTACGGATCGATGACAAGGGCGCGCTGGTAATCGCGACGAGCTGACAAATCGTCGCCGGCCTTCAGCTCAGCGTCGCCGAGATCGACGTACAGCTGTGGCTCGGTCTCGCCGAGGTCGGCCGTACGCCGCAACTCGGCGAGTCCGCCGCGCGCGTCTCCCGAAGCGGTAAGGCTTCGACCTAGATTCCAGTGGTATTGCGACTGCAGGGGATCGGCTATCACGGCCAGGTCGGACCGGCCCTGCCAGGTCCAGAGCTCGGCGAGCACCGGCATGGCGCCAAACCAGATCGCCGCCCCGACCAGCGCCAGCGCAAGGAGCGACCGAGCGGTTGCAGCACCGCGCGGGCTAGCACCGTCCGCCACCAAGGCTGCGGAGGACTCGTTCTCCGCCGCGCGGACGCCCGACCACGCCGTGCCGGCAAGCAGCCAGAACGCTCCCGTCGCCGGCACCCAGTCGAAGTTGAAGAGCACCCAGACTGTGAAGCCGACGCAGGCGGCGCCGAGCGCGGCCACCGAATCGCTGAAGCGATGCCGCCAGATGCCTCGAAACAGGGTGAGGAGGACCCACGCCTGCGCCGCCAGACCGAGCACACCCTGCGTGGCTGCGGTCTCGAGGATCCCTGAATGAGTCCGGTCGTAGGTGACCCCCGGCGCCCAGTCCGCGCTCACGAAGCGTCCAAACGTAATTCCGGTTGCATCCTCGCCCCAGCCGGTCACGGGTCGGGCAGCGATCATGCGCAGCGCGTCGGGCCACAGCTGGAGTCGACTTCGCGCGGGGTCGTTGTTGAGGAGGCTGAGCGGGCCAAAAACGATCGCCCACAACGCTGATGACAGCAGCCCTCCGGACACGAACGCCGACACCGCGGCCCAGAGCCCACGCCGAAATGCAAAGACGCCGAGCGCCAGGCAGCCGGCGAGAGCGCCAAGCCCTCCGCTGCGGGAGGTGGAGACGAAGAGTCCGCCCGCCATCACGGCCGCACCCAGCCACCACGCGACCAGGAACCGATCCTTGCGGAAGCCGCGAGCGACCGCGAGGGGGAACGCCATGGCAATCAGGGCACCGAGCAGGTTGGCGTTGCCGATGTTCCCGTCGGGTCGGAAGCTGACCCCGTCGGCCGCCTGTTTCAGCGCCTCGAAACTCGCAACCGAGGTCCCGAAGACGAAGGCGGCGACCACCCACTCGCGACCACGCTCGTTTCGGATCAGCCAGACCGGTACGGCCAGCAGGCCGAGGTAGCTCAAGCGCATCGGCAGCGACTCATATCGGGTGTATGCGCCCGCCAGGCTCAGAGGCCACGACACGGAGAACACAAAGGCAATGAGCGCGGCCGCGGCGGCGGCCAGCAGGGGCAAGCGGAGCTGCCCCAGGCTTGGCCCTCCGGGCACGAGCAAAGCCAACCCCGTGCCGATGCAGGCGCCTGCGATCACGATCGACGCCCGCGGCAAGATGAATGAATCGACGGTGTTGGGTATAAAGACAGTCGGAACCGCTAAAGCAATCGCGGCCGGCAGGTAGTTCCCGAGGCGCTCAAGAATCGGTCTCATAAGCGCCTCCGGTATAAAGAAATCCGACGGCTGAGTCGGACGCTATATTAGAAGCGAGGGTGCTGGGAGGCACCCAAGATCAGATCGAGGAGGTGCTGGCCCCACCTAGGTAGCCGGGTTCCAGGAGGAAAGGATCTTGTATCCGTTTGAGAGATTTACTGAGCGAGCCAAGAAGGTTCTGACGCTCGCCCAAGAAGAAGCAGAACGATCGCACCACAGCTATATCGGTACCGAGCACCTGCTCCTGGGCCTGCTTCGCGAAGGCGAAGGCCTGGCCGCCAAGGTTCTCAACAACCTTGGCGTCGAGATCGGCAAGGTTCGCCAGACGATCGAGTCAGTGCTCGGTCGGAACGAGCGGATCATCATCCAGCAGATCATCCCGACGTCGCGCGTCAAGAAGGTCATCGAGATCTCCTTCGAGGAAGCGCGGAGGATGGGGCACAACTATGTCGGCACTGAGCACCTGTTGCTGGGCCTCCTCATCGAAGGTGAGGGTATCGCGGCTCATGTGCTCGAAGATCTGGGTGCAACGCTGGAGAAGGTGCGCTCGGAGATCGAGCGCCTGCTGCACGATTCGAGCGCCGAGACCGAAGCCGAGCCCGCTCCGAAGAAGCCTTCCAAGACTCCACTCCTCGACCAGTTCGGCCGCGACCTGACCGAGCTCGCGCGGCGGAACCAGCTAGACCCGGTGATCGGTCGCGAGACCGAAATCGAGCGTGTCATCCAGATTCTCAGCCGGCGCACGAAGAACAACCCGGCGCTCATCGGCGAGCCTGGCGTGGGCAAGACGGCGATCGCCGAAGGCCTGGCGCAGCAGATCAACCTGGGCAACGTGCCCGAGTCTCTGCAGCACAAGCGCGTGCTCACGCTCGACATGGGTGCGCTCGTGGCCGGTACGAAGTACCGCGGTGAGTTTGAGGAGCGTTTGAAGAAGATCCTCGATGAGATCCGCTCGAGTCGCGAGGTCGTCCTGTTCATCGATGAGCTGCACACGCTGGTCGGTGCCGGCGCCGCCGAAGGCGCCATCGACGCGGCCAACATCTTGAAGCCCGCGCTTGCGCGCGGCGAGATCCAGTGCATCGGGGCGACGACGCTCAACGAGTACCGCAAGTACATCGAGAAGGATGCCGCGCTCGAGCGCCGCTTCCAGCCCGTGTACGTCGACCAGCCAACACTGGCAGAGACGATCGACATCCTGAACGGAGTCAAGTCTCTTTACGAGAAGCACCACCGGGTCACAATCACTGACTCGGCCGTGCACTCTGCCGCAGTGCTCAGCGACCGGTATGTCAGCGACCGCGCCCTACCCGACAAGGCGATCGACCTCATCGATGAGGCGTCCGCGCGCGTGCGCATGAAGCTCACCACCATTCCTGACGAGCTCAAGGAGCTCCAGAAGGAGATCAAGAAGCAGAAGACCGACCAGGACGATTCGGTCAACAAGCAGGACTTCGAGGCTGCTGCCAGCGTTCGCGACAAGGTCAAGAAACTGCAGGACAAGCTCGCGCTCAAGGAGGCCGCCTGGCGAGACAAGCTCGGTGAGACTGTCCCCGAAGTCGGGGAGGAAGACATCGCGCAGATCGTTGCTGCCTGGACCGGAGTCCCTGTGTCGCGTCTAGTGGAAGAGGAGACCTCCCGCCTGCTCCGCATGGAGGAAGAGATTCACAAACGGATGGTCGGGCAGGACGAGGCCATCAAGACCGTCTCCCAGGCCGTGCGGCGTGCCCGCGCGGGCCTCAAAGACCCGCGGCGTCCAATCGGGTCGTTCATCTTCTTGGGGCCAACAGGCATCGGGAAGACCGAGTTGGCGCGTGCCCTCGCCGAGTACCTTTTCGACTCAGAAGACAATCTGATCAAGCTCGACATGTCCGAGTTCATGGAGCGGCACACGACAGCGAGACTGGTCGGCTCGCCTCCCGGTTACGTCGGATATGACGAGGGCGGCCAGCTTACCGAAGCAGTGCGCCGACGCCCGTACTCCGTGATCTTGTTCGACGAGATCGAGAAGGCGCATCCCGAAGTCTTCAACATGCTGCTGCAGATCCTCGAGGATGGGCGGCTCAGCGATGCGAAGGGCAAGGTCGTGAACTTCGCCAACACCGTGATCATCATGACCTCGAACCTGGGCATCCGCGACGTCAACCAGGCCGGCACCTCGCTCGGTTTCCAGCCGGCGGTCGTGGACGAGTCGGAGGAAGTCGAGCGGCGCCACAAGAACACGAAAGAAAAGATCGACGAAGAGCTCAAGCGGATGTTCCGGCCTGAGTTCCTCAACCGTGTCGACGCCGTGGTCGTCTTCAAGAGCCTGACCACGGGGCAGATTCGCCAGATCGTCGATCTGCAGCTGGCGAAGCTCGGCAAGCACCTGGTCGAGATGCAGATAACCATCGAGGTCACGGACGCGGCCAAGGACCTGCTGGCCAAAGAGGGGTACGACCGGATCTATGGCGCGCGTCCTCTGCGGCGCGTGATCACGAACCGGATCGAAGACCAGCTGTCGGAGAACTTGCTGCGCGGGAAGATCGCCCGCGGCGACACGGTTCAGATCGACGTCGAGGGCGAAGACGGCCTGAAGTTCACGCCGACCAAGCACCGCC
This sequence comes from Candidatus Dormiibacterota bacterium, assembly GCA_955652585.1. Lineage (GTDB taxonomy): Bacteria > Chloroflexota > Dormibacteria > Dormibacterales > Dormibacteraceae > UBA10449. The sequence continues at coordinate 11,617 of CATPBF010000052.1, forward strand.
ACAAGGAGCCCGCCAGCACCGGAGCGGCAGCCAAGCCCTAGCGCCGTTGACGGTTCGCGTTTTCGCGCGTTTCGATCAAGACGCGCCCTTGCGCGCGGCGGATTCCGCACGTTTAGGTCTAACCGCTCGTTACCGCGCGGCTACTCCTTCAGCCAGGTTTCGAGGCCGCTCGAAAGCCGGGCGGGCGTTGTCTGGGTCTTGATCAAATAATCCAGCGCGCCCAGCCGAAGGCCGCGCTCGACGAGCTGCTTCTCGCTGTGGTTCGACAGAATCACGACCGGCAGCTTCGCCGTCTTCGGATCTTTTCGTAACGCCTCGAGGACACCAAACCCGTCCAGCTTGGGCAGGCGGATGTCGAGAAAAATCATGTCAGGCGCGTTTTTGCGCGCGATCTCGAGGGCCTTCTCTCCATCGGACGCCACCTCGACCTCGTAGCCGTCCAGCTCGAGCTTCAACTTGTACATCTGGGCCACAGACGGATCGTCTTCCACGAACAACACGCGCATCCGTTCACGGCTGGCGCGAGATTCATCGCCCACTTCAACCCCCAACCTGAGAGTACGCCAACACGGAC
>CATPBF010000053.1 GCA_955652585.1 Candidatus Dormiibacterota bacterium
AAGCCGCCAGTCGGGCATCGTGTTGGTCGAGTAGCGCTGATGGAACACGGCGAGGCGGCTCTCGCACGAATCGTCCCGAAGGTCGAGGTAGAAGTCGGCGAGCCGCGTGCCGGCCATCAAGCCTTTGTAGACGACTGTCCGGCTCGAGCAGGACGGCAGGTACATGGGCACGCCCTCTTCCGCGGCGCGGCGTTCGGCTTGCCGGCGCGCAAGGTAGAGCCGGCGCTCCCAGTCGTTGGGATCGAGGTCAGGCTTGGCGATCAGGCCATGCCAGACGGAGGGCATCGTCGCTCGCGCGCGCTCACCCAGGCTGTCGGGATCCACCGGCACCGCCCGCCAACCGGCCAGCTTCAGGCCGTTTTGCTCGACGGACTCGGCCACGATCACGCGAGCCCGAGCATCCCATTCGAAAAGGACCGCCACCGCGAACTCGCCCCCGAGGAGGCGATGCGGGACCTGGATCAGGAGTCCGGCGCCGTCTCCACTCTTGCCGTCCGCGTCGAGACCGCCCCGATGCGACAGCCGAGCCAGGGCCTGCACCCCGAGGGAGACGGATTCATGGCCGAGCTCTGGCGCGGCCACGAAGCCCATCCCGCACGCCGCCCGGTCCGTGCGCATATCGCCAGGCCAGGCGCGGCGCGTTGAAGCGATTGTGGGGGACACGGTACGAAGCTTACTGACGGTTGCCGACTACCCCTAGTGTGCAGGCGACAAAACAAATCCGATTTGGTTATGCGGGCCTCACATGCCGAGGAGGGCTTGCACGCGCAGGGCGACGGCCAGGTTGAGGCGCGTCTCCGGGTCCTCGAGGTCGACGCCGCTGATTTCGCGGATGCGATCGAGGCGGTAGCGAAGCGTGTTCGGGTGCACTCGCAGCCGGGTCGCCGCCTGTTGCTGCTCTCCTGTCTCCAGGTACGCGCGCAAGGTGGCCACAAGGCTGCCCTTCCTAGTGCTGTCGTGCTCCATCAGCGGTCCGAGGTGGCGGCGGCTGTAGTCGACGAGCCGCTCGTCGGTCACGGCGGCGAGCAGGCCGGTGAGCCCGAGCTCAGGCACCGACACCACCTGCCCCCAGCGTTTGAAGCGGGCGAGTGAGTCCATCACAGACACCACCTCGCGCTGCGCGGCCGCCACCCCGGCGGGCGCCTCGGTGGGGCCGCTGAAACCGACCGAGACCGTGAAGCCGGGCTTCCACTCCGCGATGGTCTGGCGGACCTGGATGCCCAGGGCGTGGCCGCGCGCCTGGTGGTCGCCGGGCTCGGTGCCGAGCGGCAGGAGAGAGACGACGCTGTCCGAACGCCCCTGCACCAACGCACGCGGGTAGCTGGTGCGCACGACCCCGGCGACCCGGCGCAGGAACTCGCGCTTGAGGGCCTGGATAGCGTCCTCCGAGACCTGCCGGGCCTTGTTGAAGCCGCGGAAGTCGTCGATGTCGACGAGCATCACGATGTGGCTGCCATGCATCGGGAAGCCCAGGTGGCGCGCCCTGCGCTGGGCCGCCGCCTCATCTCCGTAGGTGCCGTGGAGCAGGTCTTCCAGGAACTCGCCGCGAACTCTGCCTTCGACCTCGGAGAGCTCGCGCTCCTTGGCGACCGCCAAGGCCAGAACGAGCGCTGCCTGCTCGATGGCCATGAAGGCGAGCTCCTCGTGGTGCGGCGGGTGGTCGAGCACCGAGATGTAGCCGAGCACCTGGTTGGCGGCCAGGATCGGCGCGATCAAGCGCTCCCGCGACATGCCCACATGAGGGAAGGCGGGCACCTTGACCGGACCCCGCTTCTGCTCGACCTCGCGGAGCATGCGCTGGATCTGGGGATCGAAGAGGACGCGTTGAGGCGTGCCCTGGCGCTGGATGGTCTCCTTGCGATGGGGATCGCCGGAACCTCCGGCGTGCGCCAAGAGATGGAAGCTCGCATCCTCGATCACGACCGCGCTCTCGAGCAGGTCGGCCAGCGTTCGGCAGATCTCGTTGACGCCCTTGCCGTCGAGCACGAGTTCCGTGAAGCGGCGGTGGATGTCGAGCGAGCGTTTGAGACGCCAGTGCTCGGCGTTGATGATCCGCTCCAGGAGCGGGGTCATCAAGTCGACCATCTGGACGTCGGCGGCGACTGTGAACACGGGCACGTTCAGCCGGTCGGCCTCGGTGAGCATCTCCGGCGGCAGCTTGCGGAGGTAGGGATGGGGCCGAACCACCAGGCCGGCGCCTCCGCCGTCGGCGATTCGGCCTATGAGGCGCACCTGCGCGTCGCGATCGTCCTTGATCGGGAACCCGGTCGTGAGCATGAGGTCGCCGGCTCGGGGCTGGACCTCGGGCGTCTCCATCATCCGGACCCACTCGATCGGCCGGTCCAGCCCGTTTTCCCCGGCGACGAGCTTGGCGCTGGCGAAGGCGCCAAAGCGCATCGCCTCGCGGACGGTGGGTCGAGGCTCGGTGAGCTCGTCCGCAGCCTTCTTGGTCACCATGGCTTTCTCATTATGTGTGTGAATGGGGGACAAGTGGTGTGGCTCGCGTGTTGTGGCGGGAGCACTAGGCCGGCTTCGACGCAGTGCGTAATCTGGGAGCGTGACCCAGGAAGACGCGCCCGCGTGCGAGCGCCACGACGCAGCGGTGCCGATGCAGCTTCGAACCCTGCACTCGGACTCGTCTCAGCCGGACAAGGTGGTCGGGCTGTACGAGTGTCCTGAGTGCGGCTATGAGCGCCGGCTTCCGATCCGCACCGAGGACGCCGCTTAGGCCGTTTCCGGTTCCGCCTCGACCGGGTCAGGCTCGCGCCAGGCCCAGATGGCCGCGGGGAGCGTCGGCCCCAGCAGCGCGGCGGCCGAGTAAATCACGAATGCGGTGGCCGCGGCCCCATTGCCCGATTGCGTCTGCAAGGTCACTGCGGTTACGGGCCAGGCGATGAGCGCCACAGGTGTGAAGACCTGATAAGCGAGGCGGAACGCACGGTTCCGGTTCTGGACCAGCCGCTCATCAAGCCCTGAATCCCCCGCGAGCACCTCGCGGTTCAGGAAGGTCCTGCGGCTCATGAGGATGAACACCCCGAGCGCGGAGACCAGCGGAACCACAGGGATGATCGGAAAGATCGCGTCTGGAGAACTCAAGAGCCTTAAGAGGGCTGCGACCAGCACCCAGCCGCCGTAAACCGCGACCACCAAGCGCCGCCGCGAGCGGCGACTCCCTACCCGGTCCAGGTGTCTCGGCACGGGAAACGCGGCGATGATTTCCTCCGGAGACATGCCACGCCGCAATTGCGCGGCGAAGTACCTCGAGGTGATGCCCCTCCGCTTCATCTCGGCCGACAGCTCATTGAGATTTTCCGTCATGCCGACTCCTCCTTCCTGTAGAGCTGGCTGCTCATCGGGGCAAACGGTTGGCGCGCGAAGATGGCCTCGATCGGGAGCGCGAAGAACTCCGAGATCCTGAAAACCAGCTCGAGGCTGGGGTTGTAGTCGCCTCGCTCCAGGTAG
>CATPBF010000054.1 GCA_955652585.1 Candidatus Dormiibacterota bacterium
GCACCTTGTCGCCTAGCCGGCTGATGCGTTCCCTGATCGGCTCGTAGTTCCAGCCCCAGCCACCGACGATGACCAGGTCGGGCCGGTCCCGCATCATCGCCCACGCTTCCAGCAGGGTGAGCAGATTCTTGCGCGGCTCGATGGTCCCGACAAACAGGACGAAGCGCTCCGGCAGCTGAAAGCGCTCGCGGACGGCCGCGAGCTCTTCAATGCTCATGGGACGCAGGCCCGGCGACACGCCATGAGGCACCACCGCGATCCGAGACCGACTTACCCCAAACAACTCCTCGGCATCCCGCGCCGTGTTGCTGGAAACCGCGATCACCCTGTCGGCGCGTCTGAGCGAGCTGGGCACGACCCACCGCGTACTGAGCGGCTGGCGGGGTGGAAACCAGCCGGCGTTGCGGTAGATGGCAAGGTCGTGGACGGTGATGACCGATGGCGCGCCGACGTCCATCAGCGGCAGCGCGCCCACCGCGCCAAAGAGCACGTCTGGTTTCAGGCGCCGCAGCCGGGCCGGCCATTGCACGTGGCGGCCGATGAATGGAAGCCCTGGGATCTTCCGATACGAGGTCGAGCGCGACCCCTCTGCGGCCACGCCCGCTGGCACGTAAACCGTGAAGCGGCAGTCGGGGCGCTCCACAGCCATGGCTCTCAAAATCTGCTTTGTATAGACCCCGACGCCGGCCCAAGGTCGAATGAGCCCGACCCCGTCCACCGCTACATGTAGGCCGGTCAACGGGCCATTTGACCTCCCCACCGCGTGGGGAGGGTCAGGGTGGGGCTGGTCACTAACGCAAGTACGATTGGTTCCGCTTCAACACTTCAAAGTGTTCTAGGGCCAGGCCGGTGCCGCGCACGACCGAGGTCTGCGGATCGTCGGCGATCACGGCCGGTATGCCGGTGTGGATGGACAGGTAGCGATCGAGCCCTCGCAGCTGCGACCCGCCGCCCGAAAGCACGATGCCTCGATCCAAGATGTCGGCAGCCAACTCCGGAGGCGTTTCCTCGAGCACGGTGCGCAATGCGCCGACGATGAGCCCAAGCGGCTCCTGGATCGCCTCCACGACATCGTTGGAGGTCACCTCGAGGCTGCGAGGCAGGCCGGAGACGATGTCGCGGCCGCGCACCTCGGTCCGCAGAGGCTCTTTCATCAGGACCGCCGAGCCGACGGCGATCTTGACCTCCTCCGCGCTGCGTTCGCCGATCAGTAGGTTGTACTTGCGCTTGAGGTGGACCGCGATCGCGTCGTCGATCCGGTTGCCGCCGACACGAATCGAATGGGCGACCACCATCCCGGAAAGAGAGATGACGGCGATCTCGGTGGTGCCGCCGCCGATGTCGCAGATCGCATTGCCCCGAGGCTCGGAGATGGGCAGCCCGGCACCGATGGCGGCCGCAAGCGGCTCGTCGATCAGCCATGCCTGCCGCGCGCCGGCTGAGATGGCGGCCTCGGTGACCGCGCGGCGCTCGACTGAGGTCACTCCCGACGGTACGCAGATCATGATCTCGGGCTTGAAGATGCGCTGGCGTCCCAGGACCTTGCCTATGAAGTGATGAAGCATGCCCTCGGTGACCACGAAGTCGGCGATGACCCCCTCTCGCATCGGCCGCACGACCTGGATCGTGTCGGGGGCGCGGCCGACCATCTCGAGCGCCTGCCGCCCGACGGCGAGGATGCGCGTGCCGTCGCGGTTGACCGCCACCAATGATGGCTCGTTGATGACGATCCCCTCACCTTTGACGTAGATGAGCACCGTCGAGGTGCCCAGGTCGATTCCTATCTTCTTTCCGAGCAAATCAGGCCAACTATTCGTACGTGTGTCCTGGATTGCTCCGCTCGGAATCGACCGCGACCCTCTCGATCTGCGCGCCGACCGACGCCAGCTTGCCGGCCATGTCCTCGTAGCCGCGCTCCACGTGCCAGGCGTTGCGGAGCAGGCTCTGGCCTTCGGCGCAAAGGGCGGCGATCACAAGCGCCGCGCCTGAGCGAATGTCCGGGATCGTCACCTCGGTCCCGCGCAGCCGGCATGGCCCATGCACGACCGCATGCAGCCTTCCTTCGACGTTGATGCCCGCGCCCATCTTCGCGAGCTGCGTGACGTGCTGGAATCGATTTTCGTGCACGTACTCCGAAATCACGGTCTCGCCGTCGGCCTGGGTCATCAGCGCCATGTACTGGGCCTGAAGGTCGGTCGGGAAACCGGGGAAGGTCCATGTGGACATGTCGATCGGCTTGATCCGGTTCCGAGGCCGCCGGCCGACCTGGAACCATCCGTCACCCGTCGTGACATGCGCGCCCGCGAGCTCCAGCTTCAGGAGCACGACGTTGAGGTCCTCCGGCCGGCTGCACTCGATGCGGAGCTCGCCGCCGGCGGCGGCGACCGCGATCGCGTAGGTGCCGGCCTCCAGGTAGTCGGCGATCACCGTGTGCTCGGCGCCGCCGAGCTCGCGCACACCGTCGACCACCACGCGCTCCGTGCCGATGCCCTCGATGTGCGCGCCCATCTTGCCCAACAGGAGGCAGAGGTCCTGCACATGAGGCTCGCGCGCGGCGTTGAAGATCTCGGTCCGACCTTCGGCCAGCACGGCGGCGAGAAGGATGTTCTCCGTACCAGTGACGGTCGGCAGGTCGAAAACGATGCGTGCTCCATGCAGGCGGTCCGCCTCCGCGACGATCTCGGTCGCCGTCTCCTCGATGCGGGCGCCCATCTGGCGCAGGCCCCGCATGTGTTGTTCGACGCGACGCGCTCCGATGTCGTCACCACCGGGCCTGGGTAAGCGCGCCTGTCCGAACCTTCCGAGCAAAGCGCCGAGCAAGACGATTGTCGCGCGCATGCGCCTCCCGAGCTCATCGGGAACATGGGTGCCGCGCGCGTTCCCCATGCGCAGGACGACAGAACCTTCTCCCTCCGAACGGCCGCCCAGCTCGGTGAGGATCTGCGCCATCACCTCGGTATCGGAGACCTTGGGCACATTGGTGAGTCGTAGGGGCTCGGACGTGAGGAGGGCGGCGGCCATCTCGGGGAGGGCGGCGTTCTTGGAGCCGCTCACGCAAAGGTCGCCGGCCAGCTGCGAGCCGCCGGTGATGCGGAAGGCGAAGTCGCGGCCCGGTGCGGCTGACTTCATCAGAGCCGGCGCGTGCGCGCCAGCCGGAGTCGCGCCTCCGCAATCGCAAGGGCGGTTTGGAACTCGACCTCCTCAGCCGCGGTGACGGTGCCGGCGAGCTTCTCCTGTGCGCGCCGGCGAGCCTCCTCCGCGCGCTCGAGCGAGATATCCTCAGCGCGCTCGGCCACATCCGCGAGCACCGTCACGCGTTCGGGGAGCACCTCGAGGAAACCACCGCCTACGAAGATCAATTCTTCGGCGCCACCCATCACCTCCTGAATGCGAAGCGGGCCCGGTTTGAGCACCGTCATCAGGGGCGCGTGACGCGCCATGACTCCGAGCTCGCCGTCGGCGCCGTTGGCGATGATGAACTCGACCTCACCCTCGAAGAGGCTCTGCTCGACGCTCACCACTCGCAGCGCGTACTTCAACTCAGGTCGCGGATGCTTTTTTCATCTGTTCACCCTGCGCGCGCGCCTCTTCGATGGTGCCCACCATGTAAAAAGCCTGCTCGGGGAGGTCATCGTGCTTGCCCTCAAGGATCTCGGTAAACCCCTGCACCGTCTCGCTGACCTTGACGTACTTGCCCTCCCGCCCCGTGAAACGCTGCGCGACGCTGAACGGCTGAGAGAGGAATCGCTGGATCTTTCGGGCGCGAGACACCGCCAGCTTGTCGTCCTCTGACAGCTCCTCCATACCGAGGATGGCGATGATGTCCTGCAGGTCCTTGTAGCGCTGCATCGTTTTCTTGACGCCCTGGGCGGCGTCGTAGTGCTCCTGCCCGACCACCGAGGGCTCGACGAAACGGCTCGAGGACCCGAGCGGGTCGATGGCCGGATAGATTCCGATCTCGACCAGCGACCGCTCCAATCGCACGGTGGCGCCCAGGTGGGCAAAAACGGTTTGGATCGCCGGGTCCGTGTAGTCGTCCGCCGGCACGTACACGGCCTGCACCGATGTGATTGAACCCTTGCTGGTAGACGTGATGCGCTCCTGCAGCTCGCCCATCTCGGTGGCCAGGGTGGGCTGGTAACCCACAGCTGACGGCATGCGGCCGAGCAATGCGGACACCTCCGAGCCTGCGAGCAGGTACCGGAAAATGTTGTCGACGAACAGGAGGACGTCCGCCCCCTCCTCATCGCGGAAGTACTCAGCCATCGTCAGACCCGTCAGGCCCACGCGGGCACGGGCGCCCGGAGGCTCGTTCATCTGGCCGAACACCAGCGCTGTCTGCGGAAGGACGCCCGCGTCCTCCATCTCGCGGTACATATCGTTGCCCTCGCGGGTCCTCTCCCCCACGCCCGCGAAGACAGAACGTCCCTTGTGGTGGTAGGCGATGTTGCGGATGAGCTCCTGCACGATGACTGTCTTGCCGGTGCCGGCGCCTCCGAACAGCCCGATCTTCGAGCCCTTGGCGAAGGTGCAGATGAGGTCGATGACCTTGATCCCCGTCTCGAGGATCTCGACCTTGGCTTGCTGCTCTGATACGGGAGGCGCGGCGCGGTGGATTGGCCACCGTAACGTGCCTTCGGGCGCTGGTTCGTCGTCGATGGGGGCGCCGATGACGTTGAACAAGCGACCTAGGGTCTCGACCCCGACCGGCACCGAGATCGGCGCGCCCGTGGCGACCACCTTGTCGCCCCGGCGAAAACCATCGGTGGAGTCCATGGCGATGCACTTCACCACGTTGTCTCCGATCGAGCTCGCGACCTCCAGCACCACTGTCTTGCCGTCCTGCTTCGTGACCTCGAGGGCCTCGTAAAGCTCCGGTTGCTCTCCCGGCGGAAAGGCAACGTCTACGACAGCTCCGATCACCTGCCTGACCTTCCCTTCCCGCGTCTTCTTCTTCGTGTCAGCCATGCCTCTCCTTTATCTGTCTACGTCGCGCGAAGCGCTTCTGCGCCGCCCACGATTTCCATCAGCTCCGTCGTGATGCCCGCCTGCCGGACCTTGTTGGCGAAAAGGGTCAGGGACTCGATGAAATCGCCGGCGGCCTTGGTCGCGTTCTGCATGGCGATCATCTTGGCCGAGTACTCGCTGGCCTTGTTCTCCAGGACTGCCTGGTAGACCTGGGTCTCCACGTAGCGCGGCAGTAGTGCGTCCAGAACTGACTCCGGGTCGGGCTCGTAGATGTAGTCCGCGCGCGGTCCGGCGTCCTTTTTGCGCTCCGGGATCTCAGCAGGAATGAGGGTCTGCACGACCGGCTCCTGTCTGAGCGTCGAGACCCACTTCGCGTAGCACAGCAGCACGGCATCGACATCGCCCTTCGTGTATTCCTCGAGGGCGACCGC
>CATPBF010000055.1 GCA_955652585.1 Candidatus Dormiibacterota bacterium
GCCCCAGACCGCCGCTCACGAAAACGTGCGTCAGCTCGGGGTCGGCGAGCTCGCGCCTCAGCTGACCGACGATCTCTTGGGGCCGGTCGCGGATTGCGGTGATGCGCTTGACCGGATACCCCAGTAGCCGAAGCCGCTCGGCCAGCCAGTGAGAGTTGGAGTCGAGGGTGAAACCGCCGACCAGCTCGTCGCCGATCGCGATCAAAGACGAGGCGGCCATTCGGGGGACGATATACCAGTGGTGGAACACGAGCGCCTTCATAGCGTCATCCGCGGTGATGTCCAGGGAGTCGGATTCCGCTACTTCCTCGCGCGCGAGGCCCGCTCGCTTGGCCTGCGCGGCTGGGTTCGAAACCGGGACGACGGCTCGGTCGAATTTGTCGCGGAAGGCCCGAGGCCCGACCTGGAGCGGCTGCTCGAGGCCGCGCGCCGCGGTCCTGGCCACGCTCGGGTCGCCGGCGTCAGCGCGGCGTGGTCGCCGGCGGGCGGGGGTCTCGAACCCTTCGACCTGGTTTGGTGAAACCGAGCGGGTCGCAGCGTCTGTAACACTTCTGAGGCTTTGATCGAAGTTCAGGGGCTCACGAAGTTCTACGGCGAGCGCCCTGCGATCCAGGACGTGACGTTCTCCGTGCCCAAAGGCCAGGTGCTCGGATTCCTCGGACCCAACGGTGCTGGGAAGTCGACGACGATGCGGATCCTGACCGGGTTCCTGGGCATGTCGTCGGGTCAGGCCAGCATCGACGGTTATGACGTCTTCAGCCACTCGCTCGAAGCGCGGAGGCGCATCGGCTACCTGCCCGAGACCAACCCGCTCTACAACGAGATGCGTGTCGCCGGGTTTCTCGACCTCATGTGCCGGCTGCGAGGGGTGGCGCCGTCGAAGCGAACCGCGCGCGTGGAGCATGCGATCGACGTGTGCGGTCTCGAGGACCGGCGCTCGGAGATCATCGCGAGCCTGTCGAAAGGCCTCCGCCAGCGCGTCGGCCTGGCCCAGGCGATCGTGCACGACCCCGACGTCGTCATCCTCGACGAGCCGACCGCCGGGCTCGACCCCGCGCAGACTCGGGAGACCCGCAACCTCATCAGGGAGCTAGGGCGGGAGCGCACGGTCATCTTGTCGAGCCACATCCTGCCCGAGGTCGCGGCGACCTGCGAGCGGGTGCTGATCATCAACCAGGGCCGGCTCGTCGCCGACGATACGCCGCAGCGCCTGACCGAACGTTTCGGGCGCGACCACGGCCAGCAGATCGAGATGGTCCTCCGGGGCGAGTTGAATGCCGAGGAGATCGAGGCGAGGCTGCGCGAGGTCGACGGTGTGGACGAGGTCGCGGTCAGCTCGGCGGGCGTAGAGCTCTGGGAGGTGGTGGTCACGGGCAACAGCCCGGGCCTTCGCGAGGAGCTCACACGCGCGGCGGTCGCGGCGGGACTCGGGGTGCGGGAGGTCCAGGCGCACAAGCTGACCCTCGAGGACGTGTTCCTCAGCCTGACCACTGATGAAACGGACGAAGACGAAGCCGATGTCCAAGAGGCCGACGAGGAAGCGTGAGCAAGTCGTCGCGACGGCGCCGAGCCAAGGTCCGCAAGCGGGTCGCATCGCGGACACGCGCCGTTCCGGCGACGGCGGCCAAGCTGCACGCCGCTCGCACCACCCGCGTGTCGGTGAGGAAAGTTGAACCACGCGCCCGGGTAGTCGTCAAGGCGGCTGTCGAGCCTTCGCGGCCGGGTTTCGCCGACGCCGTCCATGCGGTGGTGGCGCCCACAGGCTTGCTCAACGTCGCCGCCATCGCCCGGCGCGAGCTCGGCGCCCTGTTCGTCTCCCCAGTCGGTTGGGTCGTCGCCGGAGTCTTCACTTTCCTGGTTTCCGGCTTCGGCTTCATCGGCACCGTGCTCGCCGGCCAGCAGGCGACTATGGACGGCGTCTTCAGCGTCATCACCGGCTTCCTGATGTTGATCCTGGTGCCGGTGGTGACCATGCGCCTCATCGCAGAAGAGCGAAGCCAGGGGACGCTGGAGCTGCTCCTGACCTCATCGGTACGCGACTGGGAGCTTGTGGTGGGGAAGTGGCTGGGGGCCTTCGTGTTCTATGTACTGCTAATCGCCACGACCATCGTCTATGTGGTGCTGCTGGCCGTCTACTTGCCGAACAAGACGACAGTCTCGGTGGCCGGCCTTTCCTTGCACCTCGGCGCTCTCGATTTCGGGCTCGTCGCGGCGATGTATATCGGCCTGGTGGTGGTCGGCGCGGCCGCCATCGCAATCGGCGTCCTGGCGTCGAGCGTGACGAAGAACCAGGTCATCGCGTACATCGTCTCGTTGTTCGGCTTGCTTGCGATCTGGTACACGTCGTTCCTGCTGGGGCTCTTCACAGGGCCGCCGCTGAGCCTGTTCTTCGACTACGTCGCCGGTTATCACAGGTACCAGTCCTTCAGCCTCGGCCAGGTGGCGCTGCGCGACACCGTTTACTTCGCAAGCCTGGCCGTCGGCGCGCTTTTCTTGACCACCCGGGTGCTCGGGGCGCGGCGATGGCGATGAATCGCTGGGCGCGGCGTGCCCGCGCCGGTTCCCTGAGCCTTGTCATCACGTTGGTGGTTCTGGCCGCGCTGATCGCGGCTAACGTGCTCGCATCGAAATCGAAGGAGGCGCTTGACCTCACGCACGGCAAGCTCAACACGCTGGCGCCGGAATCAGTCCTGGCCGCCCAACGGCTCACAGCCGATCTCCAGGTGGTCGGGCTGTTCCGGACGGGGACCGAATATGCGGATAACGGCGAGACTGCGGCGGAGGCGCTGATAAGCCTCTACGCGGCCCAGAGCTCGCACGTGAAGTACCGTCGCGAGAATGTCGATGCCGACAGCACCGATGTCAAGAAATATGCCATCAAAGAACCCAACACGGTAGTTCTCGACTACAAGGGCAAGACGGCGCTGCTGACGCAGACTCTGCAGGGAGAGGTCGATTTCACCACCGCTCTTCTTCGGCTGGAGTCGGATCGCGTGCCGCTGGTGTGCTGGGCGATCGGGGACGGCGAGCGCGGCCTCAAGGACGCCAACCAGGTGTCGGGGTACTCCGGCGTCGCCGACGTCCTCACCAAGAACAACTTCTCGACCCGGGACCTGCTCATCTCGCAGGTCACGTCGATCCCGAGCGACTGCGACGAGCTCGCGGTCATCGATCCCACCACGCCCTTGCCGGCGCCCAGCGTGAAGGCGGTCGGTGATTACCTGGCCGCGGGCGGCAAGGTTCTGATCGCGGCCGAGCCCTGGCCGAAGGACGCCGCGATCACGGAGTCGCTCAACGCGGCGCTCAAGCCCTACGGGCTCGGCTTCTCAGGCGCTCTGGTCGTCGAGACGGACCCTTCGCGGCGCTCGAGCGCCGACGCGACGATCCCGGCGGTGACCGCGTACGGAGGCTCGCCGATCACAAGCGACATCCAGGGCCGCGTGTCGTTCTTTCCGCTCACGACTGCCATCACCGGCACCCCCACACTTGGGGTCACGACGACTCCTCTCGCCACGACTTCCAACACTTCCTATGCGATCGCCCAGGCGCGCGCGGTGCAGGACCTCGGCCGCAAGGTGGGTGATGTCTCGGGTCCCTTCAACATCATGGAGGCGGCCGAGAAGCCCACGGGCGACAAACGAACCAGGATCGTGATGGTGGGCACGGCGGACTTCGCGGAGAACCGCACCCTGCCCCCCAACAACAGCGACTCGAACCTCGAGCTGGCCCTGGCTTCGTTTCAGTGGCTGGCCGAGCAGGACTCGCTGATCTCGATCCCGCCCAAGGCCGCCAGGACCCTTCCCCTCGCCCTCACGCAGCAGGACCAAAGCACCGTGATCTTCATCACCGGCGTCCTCTTGCCGGGCCTGATGGTGTTCGGGGGCGTGATGGTCTGGTGGCGCCGCCGCGTGTTCAGTTGATGGTTGGGATACCCTTTCGCTCCGCGCTCGTGCTTGCGTCGGGTCTGTTTTCGTGGAGAGGTAGGTGGATCCCAACTTAGTCCTGTTCGGTGTGGCTGGGGGCGTGGCCGCCGTGCTGTTTGCGGTCATCCTCATCCTTCTCGTCCTTAGGATGCCGGCCGGCAACGCGCGCATGCGGGAGATCGCGGCTGCCATCCAGGAGGGCGCCTCCGCATATCTGAACCGCCAGTACACGGTGATCGCGATCATTGGGGTGATCATCGCCGTCGTCATCGGCGTGGCGATCAACTGGACCACCGCGGCGCTCTACGTCGTGGGCGCGGTGCTCTCTGCCGCAGCAGGGTACGTCGGCATGAACATCGCGGTGCGCGCGAACGTACGCACGGCTGAGGCGGCGCGCGGCGGCCTCAACAAGGCGCTCCAGGTCGCGTTCCGCGGCGGCGCGGTGACGGGATTCATGGTGGTGGGTCTCGGCCTGCTCGGCGTCTCGGCCGCCTATTACGTCTTCAAGAGCCCCGACGCCCTGGTGGGGCTGGCCTTTGGGGCGAGCCTGGTCTCAGTCTTTGCCCGGCTGGGCGGTGGCATCTACACCAAGGCCGCGGATGTCGGCGCGGACCTGGTCGGCAAAGTGGAGGCGGGCATCCCGGAAGACGACCCGCGCAACCCGGCTGTCATCGCCGACAACGTGGGCGACAACGTGGGCGACTGCGCCGGCATGGCCGCCGACCTGTTCGAGACCTACGCCGTGACCATGATCGCGGCGATGCTGCTGGCCTCGCTGCTCTTCAAAGACCAGATCGGATGGGTGATCTATCCACTGCTGCTGGGAGCGGTCAGCGTGGTGGGGTCGATCGCGGGTACGTTTTTCGTGCGCGTCTTCAATCCGCGCTGGATCATGGGTGCGCTTTACGCCGGCCTGCTCGTGGCCGTGGCGGTCGCCATCGTCGGCTTCTATTTCGTGACGCAGTACATGACCGGCAACGGCTACCTGAAGCCGGGGGGCGGCGTCGGCGATCCCAACCACCTCTTCTACGCAGGCCTGGTCGGCGTGGTCATCACGGTCCTGATCGTGGCCATCACGGAGTACTTCACCGAGACCGCTTATTGGCCTGTGCACCTCATCGCGAAGGCCTCGGTCACCGGCCACGCGACCAACATCATCGCCGGCCAGGCGATCGGCATGATGGCGACTGCGCTGCCCGTGACCGTGATCGGCATCGGCATCCTGATCAGCTACAACCTCGCGGGGTTGTACGGAATCGCGATTGCAGCGGTGGCGATGCTTTCGATGACCGGGATCATCGTTGCCATCGACTCGTACGGCCCGATCACCGACAACGCCGGCGGGATCGCCGAGATGGCCGACCTGCCTGACGAAGTGCGAGGCGTGACGGATCCGTTGGACGCGGTGGGCAACACCACGAAGGCCGTGACCAAGGGCTACGCGATCGGGTCTGCAGGCCTCGCCGCGCTGGTCCTGTTCTCGTCATACACACAAGAGCTGGCTAAAGCGGGCCACTCGACGACGTTCGAGCTCTCCGACCCGCTCGTCATCGTCGGCCTGTTCTTCGGCGGCATCCTGCCCTTCCTGTTCGGGTCGCTGGCGATGCTGGCCGTCGGCCGCGCGGGCGGCCTGGTCGTCGAGGAGGTCCGCCGTCAGTTCCGAGATATCAAGGGGATCATGGAGGGGACTGCCAAGCCCGATTACGGCACCGCGGTCCGGATCGTGACTGCCGCTGCCCAGCGTGAGATGGTGCTGCCCGGGATCATCCCGGTGGTGGCGCCGCTGGCGGTCGGCTTCATCCTGGGCCCGAAGGCGCTCGGCGGCATGCTCCTCGGCGCCATCGTGACCGGCCTGTTCCTGGCGATCATGATGACCAGCGGCGGAGCCGCCTGGGACAACGCGAAGAAGTACATCGAAGAGGGCCACCTCGGCGGCAAGGGCTCAGAGGCGCACAAGGCCGCAGTCACCGGCGACACGGTCGGTGACCCCAACAAGGACACCGCCGGCCCCGCGATCAACCCCATGATCAAGGTCGTCAACATCATCGCGATCCTCATCGCAGCCTCGGTGGCGTCCAACTATCTGATTCACTAGAAGCAGCGCAGCACTAGACTCAGTCACAGGGTCGTGACGTGAACGACTATCAGAAGGAGATCGCCGACCTCGAGGCTCAGATCGACCAGCTGGTCGAGGCCGAGGGCGACCCCAAAACGATTGCCGAGCTGTCGATGCAACTCGAAATCCTGAAGGCGATCTACGTCCGAGCGACCGACCTCCTCGAGCGAGGCAAAAAGGACCAGGGGTTGCGCTACGGCCTGCGCATCCAGGGTTACGGCGACTGGACCCTCGACAACGTGTATGCGTTCGTCTACGAGCGGGCGGTCGAGTTGGAGCCGCAGGCGCACCGGGCTTTCGTTGGCGGCATCCGGAACGCCGACTTCGCCCTGATGCTCAATTCATAATCAGCGGTCATGGAAACCCCACTGACCCCCCTCGAGTTCGCCCGCCGGGCGCGGAAGCTGTACGGAGAGCGCGAGGGTGTCATCGACGGCGACCTTCGGATGACGTACGAGCAGTTCTTCAGCCGGTGCGACCGCTGGTCGGCAGCGCTCCAGGGCATAGGCGTCAAGAAGGGCGACCGGGTCGCGTACATCGCGCCCAACACCCACGAGATGCTCGAGTCCTTCTACGCGGTGCCCCAGATCGGCGCCGTGTTGGTGCCCATCAACTACAGGCTGACGCCCGACGACTTCGTCTACATCGTCACTCATTCAGGCGCGACGGTCGTCTGTGTGCACCCCGACCACATGGAGGCGGTGGACAGCGTTCGACACCATCTCTTCGGCGTCGAGCACTTCGTCGCACTCGGCAGCGCGAGCGGTCGTAAGGGTTGGGTCGAGTACGAGAGCGCTCTCGCCGCCGCGAGGCCCGAGTTCAAGCGGCCGGACATCGCGGAGAGCGACCTGCTCTCGCTGAACTACACGAGCGGCACCACCGCTAAACCGAAGGGCGTGATGATCACCCACCGCAACGCGTGGGCCAACGTTGTGGGGACGCTCGTCCACCTGCACCCAACCGTTGACGACCGCTACCTGTGGACGCTGCCGATGTTCCACGCCAACGGCTGGACGTTCGTCTGGATAGTGACCGCAGTCGGGGGCAAGCATGTCTGTCTGCCGAA
This sequence comes from Candidatus Dormiibacterota bacterium, assembly GCA_955652585.1. GTDB lineage: Bacteria > Chloroflexota > Dormibacteria > Dormibacterales > Dormibacteraceae > UBA10449. The sequence goes on from CATPBF010000055.1 coordinate 7,106, forward strand.
GGTGGACCCGGCGAAGGTCTTCGAGCTGATCCGCAACGAAAACGTGGGCTGGCTCTGCGCCGCGCCGACGGTTTTGATCGCCCTCGCCAATGCCCCGGTCGCCGTGCGCGGCGAGGTGCCACGCGGAGTCAACGTGGTGACGGCTGGTGCGCCGCCGGCCGCGGCGACCATCGAGAGGATGGAGGGGGAGTTCGGCTGGGAGATCACACAGGTCTACGGGCTGACCGAGACCTCACCGTTTCTGACCATCTGCGAGCCCCGCCCGGAACACCGCCGCCTGGCGCCTGTCGAC
>CATPBF010000056.1 GCA_955652585.1 Candidatus Dormiibacterota bacterium
CCACCACCCGCACCGCCCGCTCCGGCCGCCTCGAAGTCCCCTACCCAGCAGCCGGGAGCGCCTGTTCAGCCGGGAGGGCTGGGTTCATCGTGGTCCGTGGTCGAGCAGAGGCGCATCGACGTGAACATCACCAGGGTCGTGCCCACCGCCGACGACAAGGCTTACGCGGAGTGGTTCGCCTGGGCCAAGCGTGGCGGCGCCAAGTCACCTGCATGTCACTCCGCCGCGCAGGGTGCCTTCCGTGCTCTTTCGACTGGCCACGACGTGGCGACCGCGGTCAAATGGGCCACCGCCGCGATGTCGAGCCCGCCCGCCGCGGTTGACGCTCAACGCCAGGCCTACTGCGCCTGGTACTCGCTCGCGAACATCGACATGAAGCTGGACAACGCGCGCGCCCATCTCTTCGCCACCGCCGCGGTCAAGGCGCTCGATGCCGGGGCGGACGCGACCGCCGCCCACAATGCTGGAGCGGCTGCGGCCGGACTCAGGAGATAGCGGGCGACCTGGTCTAGTTACTATCGAGGCGCTTCAGCGCCTCGTCGATATCGATCTCGCCTCGAGCCACCTGTTCCATGAGCTCGACACGAGTCGGCGCCGGCGCGCCCGCGGGCCGGTCGATTCCGATCTTGCCGAGCAGCGCGTCGAATCGCGCTCGGGCCGTCGGGTAGCTGACGCCGAGATGGCGCTCGAGCTCCTTCATGTTTCCGCGCGACGCAAGGAAGACCCGCAGCACCTCGCGGTCGTCATTCGAGAGGACGCAGAACTCGCACGTAGCGAAGCCGCCCGAAAGCTCCGTGTCACACGCAGGGCAGGTGAGGCGGGTCAGCGCGAGCCGCTCATTGCAAACGGGACAGTTGAGTGGCGGCCTGCGGTTGGCGACGGATACCGTCACGCCGACACCCGAACGTTGCCCATCGTGCATTCGATGTCGAGGCTGCCCGCGCCTGAACCGACTGTCACTTCCTTGCCCGACTGGCCGAGGATGATCTGCTCGCCGCCGCTTTCGTCCACGGCGACCTTGCCCAACGTGGTGCGCGCGGTGACTTTGACACTCGAACCCTTCTCGAGGTTGATCGTGACGTTGCCCATCTCGCAGCGAACCTTCGACGCGCCTCCAGCCAGCCGGCCGCTTGCGGAGAGGTTGCCCGCCTGGATGGAGAGGTCCACGGGAGAGGCGAAATCCGAGATCCTGCAACTGCCGGCAAGGATCTCGCCCGTGATGGCGCCGTGAATGCCTTCGATGCGCAGAGAGCCGGCGTTGACCTGTGCGGTCAGGGCGAGGTCGGGGTTCATCCGGACCTTGAGCTTGCGGCGCCCGATGTCCATGGTGTCGATCAAGGCGCGGCGGTCGGCGCGGCTGAAGCTGAAGTGGTCGTTCTCGTCGAGCGGGCCCTGCTCGATGATCATGGTGTCGCCATCCTGTCGGACCCGATGAGGGCCCTCAGCAACCGCGTAAGCCACGCTCGGATCGCCCACGATCTCAGCGCTCCCGATCGCGCTCGTCACCCGTACGCGGCGGGTGCTCGAGGGCACCGGTTGGAATGCCGGCGCAGCCGGTCGGGACGCGCCCGCCGGGGTCGCGGACTCGACCGATTCAAGGGAGTCGAGCCGGGCGGCGCCCTCCTCGGCCGAGATCGTACCTGACGCTACCTGGTTGAGGATTTCACGTTTGAGGTCTTTCATGGGTCAAATTAGAAGGCAACCCTTACCAATTTGTCAAGCTGAGATAGAAAAATGGAAGTCTCAGCTTCGAATTAAGCTGAAACGATGACGACGCGGATCGGCGTGGTCGCGGACACCCACTGCCCGGAGTTCCTCGACCGCCTCCCGGACCGGTTGTTCGAGGTGCTTCGAGGCGTCGACCTCGTCATCCACGCCGGCGATGTGAACAGTCAGGAAACCCTTGCGGCGCTGGCCGCGATCGCGCCCGTCGTGGCGGTGCGGGGGGACCACGACCGTGCTGCAGGCGATTTGTCGTTCAGCCGGGAGGTGACGGTTGAAGGCAGGCGCATCGTGGTCGTTCATGGCAACCGGAACCGGTGGATCGAGGAGCCCCAGACCCTGCTCTGGACCTTGAGCCTGGGCGCCTACCATGCCCACGCCGGCCTGCCTCGCTCGCTGCGCCGCCGGTTCGGACAGGCGGACGCGATCGTCTTCGGGCACACACACCGGGCGCACATCGAGACGCTCGACGGCACCTTGCTGTTCAACCCTGGAGGTGTGCACCAGTGGAACCCGCGGACGGCGGCGGTGCGGTTGAAACGGAATCCGGGTTGGTTCGAATGGTCCTGGCTCCAGGTCGCCCGGCACCTGCGCGATTACTCGCGGCCGACAGTTGGAATCCTCGAGGTGAGTCGGAGCGCGATAGTGCCCACCGTGATACCTCTACAGTGACCAGGTTCGCCGGCCTCCCCAAGGGGTAGATACCTAATCCACATGGCGAAGACCAAGGACTACTACGACGTGCTGGGCGTGCCGCGGACGGCGACGCAGAAGGAGATCACGTCCGCCTTCCGCAAGCTCGCGCGCAAGCACCACCCGGACCTGAACGCGGGCGACAAGCAAGCCGAGGCGAAATTCAAAGAGATCTCCGAGGCGCACGACGTGCTCTCCGAGGCGAAGAGCCGGAAGCTGTACGACGAGTTCGGCGCGGACTGGCGCTCGGCGCAGCAGGCCGGCGTTGAGCCGGGGACCGGGCGCCGGAGCGCGGGCGGTGGTTTCAGGCCGCAAGAGGGTGGCCCCGGGGTTCAGTACCGGACGGTGACCCCTGCAGACATGGAGGACATGTTCGGCGACAGCGGGTCGTTTGGAGACATCTTCGGGTCGATCTTCGGCAACAGCTCGCGCTCGAGAAGCCGGCCGGCGCCGATGGATGTCGAGGCTCCCATCACGGTCAGTCTGGGCGAGGTCTATCGCGGAACGAGCCGCACCGTCGAGCTTCCGGGTGGGCGTCGCGTCGAGGTCAACGTCCCGGCCGGCGTCAAGGAAGGCACCATCCTTCGCGTGCCTGGCCTGCGCGCGACGGTGCAGGTCGCGCCGGATCCCGTCTTCACACGCGAGGGCAAGGACGTGCGCGTGTCAGTGCCCGTCCCCCTGCATGTCGCGCTTCGCGGGGGAGAGGTGTCGGCGCCGACCCTGAAAGGCGGCCAGGTGCAGTTCAAGGTTCCGCCGGAGACGCAGAACCGAAAGAAGATCAGGCTGCGCGGGCTCGGCCTGCCCGACCCCAAGGGCGGGCAGCCGGGTGACCTCTATGCGGAGGTCAACGTGCAGCTACCGGTGCCGATGGACGAGAAGACTCGCAAATGGGCGTCAGAGCAGCCGCTTAGCTAACCTCTAGCACGCCTTGCTTATCGGCCTGTCACGACGTTTGTTGCTGCCGCTCGTTTTCGTGTCGGGCATGGCGTCGCTGGGGATCGAATTCGGCGCTTCTCGATTGCTGGCGCCGTATTTCGGGACCAGCCTTTACGTCTGGGGCGTGCTCATCGGTCTGATCCTCGTCTACCTGTCTGCGGGCTATGTCATCGGCGGGCGGCTCGCCGACCGCCACCCGCACGAAGATCTCCTCTACCAGATCACCGCCTGGGCCGGTCTGTGGATTGGCGTGATTCCGCTCGTGAGCTATCCGATCCTCGTCGCTTCGCAGCAGGGCTTCCGCGACCTGAGCGTCGGGTTGGTCGCCGGCACGCTGCTCGCGGTCGTGCTGTTGTTCGCTGTGCCCGTCACCCTGCTCGGCTGCGTGAGCCCCTTCGCGATCCGCCTACTCCTGAAGGATGTCGCGACCGGAGGCAACACCGCTGGGCGCGTCTACGCCTTGTCGACGGTGGGCAGCATCCTTGGCACCTTCTTGCCCGTGTTCTGGTTCATCCCCACCTACGGCACTCGCCCGACCATCGAAGCCTTCGGTCTCGCGCTGGTCGTCATATCGGCGCTCGCGCTGTGGCCGAAGCGCCGGCTGTACGCGACGTTCGTGATCGCCGTGATCCTGGCGTGGATCTTTCTGCCCGCGGGCATCAAGCCGCCGGAGGTTGGGACCCTTCTCTACGAGAAAGAGTCCGCCTACAACTACATCCAGGTCGTGCAGGTCGGCACGAGCACCGAGCTGATCCTCAACGAGGGCCAGGCGATCCATTCCGTGTACGACAGCCAGAGCAATCTCACTCACGGTTACTGGGACTACTTGCTGCTGGCAGACGCGTTTCGGCCCGCGCAGGCCGGCAAGGCGGTGCCGCGGTCGGTCGCGTTCCTGGGCCTCGCCGCCGGCACGGCGGCGCGCCAGTATCGCCTGGCCTTCGGCGACCAGACCGACATCACCGGCGTTGAGATCGACCCCGACATCCTCGCGGTCGGGCACCGCTATTTCCACCTCGACGAGGCTCGCGCCCACGAGGTCGTGGCCGACGCACGCTACTGGCTCGACACGCAGGCTAGCCGTTACGACGTCGTCGTGCTCGATGCTTACCGGCAGCCATACATCCCCTTCCACCTGACGACCAAGGAGTTCTTTCAGCATGTGAAGGCCCACCTCAATCCGGGTGGCGTGGTGGCCGTGAACGTCGGCCGCACCGCCACCGATTACAGGCTTGTGGACGCTCTCGCGAGCACGATGGCCGCAGTTTTCCCAAGCGTGCTGCTGGTCGACGATCCCAACTACACGAACACGGTCGTCTATGCGTCGACCAGTCCGGTCACTGTGGACGACGTCACGCAGAACCTGAAGCTGCTGTCGGCTCCGCTCGCCGGAGAAGCAGCGAAGAGCGCGCTGCAGGAGGGCAAGTTGCGGATGTCGCCGTACCACGGCCCGGTGTACACAGACGACCTGGCTCCCATCGAGCAGCTGATCGACCAGATCATCTTCAGCTACCTCACGGGCCGCTGAGGGATTTCGCCCGTTTGGTGACAGCGGGGCCTTTCAGGTGCTCGTGATGGACCCGTTTGGCGCCAGACGTGCGGTTTCCGCAGTTACGGCTGATAGAGCGGTATGGTGATCTTCTCGCCGGCGACCTGCTGATCGGCCTCGACGCAGAGCAGACGCACGCGGCCGGTGGCGACGATTTTGTCATCCTCGTCGAGCACGCGCGCCTCCCAGACCTGAGTCCGGCGCCCGCGTGTGAGCGGGGTCGAGACCGCGCGTAGCTTGGCGCCCGCACGCACCGCGCGCACGAAGCTCGTGCTGTTCTCCAGCCCAACAACCGACTGACCGCGCGGCATCGCATAGAGGGCCGCGCCGATCGAAGCCAGGGATTCGATCAGCCCGCAGTGGACGCCGCCATGGACGATCCCGTAGCTCTGCAAGTGCTCAGGTCCGACGGTCAGCTCCGCGCGCACCTCCTCATCGGTCGCGTGCGTGATGGTCACGCCCATCGCGTGCAGCCAGCCTTCGGCCGCACTGTTGACTCGTTCGGGCCAGTCCGAGCTCATCAATAAGAATCCTAGCGATGAAAAGACGAGAGCCGGGTTGCCCCGGCTCTCGCTTTGTCGACGTTCGCAGTGCTTCCGCCTCCGACTCCAGGAGTCGGGTTCGGAAAAGGGGGCCCTAGAGGCTCACTTCCTCCCGAGCTCCCGGCTGGCAAACGAGGCGGTTGGCACCACGATTCGGTTTATCCAAGCTTCCGCCTCACCTCCTTTGCCCCACGGGCGTTGAACTTCGTTACGGAGTGTACCAGTCGCTTCACCACTAAACTCTTGGCTCGATGCCACGCAAATATGTCGCCGTGTGTGGCGCCTCCGATGCGAACGCCTCCCAGCTCGAGTCGGCTCGCGAGGTGGGGAGGTTGCTGGCGGAGTCTGGGGTCGTGCTCATCAACGGCGGGCTAGGCGGAGTTTCCGACGCGGCCAGCGAGGGCGCCACGCAGGCCGGCGGCATGGTGGTCGGAATCCTGCCGGGCACCGATCGTGCCGGCGCCAACGCGCATCTCTCCATCTCGCTGCCGACGGGGATGGGCCAGGCCCGCAACGTCCTCATCGTCACCGCCGCCGAGAGCGTGATCGCGATCGGCGAAGGTTGGGGCACGCTGAGCGAGATCGCGGTCGCGCGCCGCCTAGGCCGCCCCGTGGTGGCGCTGGACAGCTGGTCGGTCGAAGGCCTCGAGTCAGTCGACACACCCGGCGAAGCAGTGAGGCGCGCGCTTGAATAGAAGTGCTGCGGTCCGAGCCGGGGACAGTCCGACTCCGCTCCCTGACCCGGTGGCGAAGTCAAAAGCCACCAAGGTCTCCCAACATTTGAAGAAGCGCGTTGTGCCCAAACCCGATGGGCGCTACCTCATCTACTACGAGAAACCTTGAGCGACCTTCGCTGGCATCCACTATTGGAAGAATGGGTCACCGTCGCGCCGTGGCGCCAGGACCGGACTTATCACCCGCCCGAGGATCACTGTCCGCTATGTCCCACCCGGCCGGGTCATCCCGAAACCGAGATCCCCGAGCCCGACTACTACATCGCTGTATTCGAGAATCGGTTCCCATCGTTTACCGGCGAGCAGGGACGCTGCGAGGTGGTCTGCTACACACCAGATCACGATTCATCGCTCGGTGAGCAAAGCGTCGAGCACATTCGCGACCTCATCGAGGTGTGGCGCGACCGCACCAGCGAGCTGAGTCGCCTCCCCAACGTTCGCTACGTCTACATATTCGAAAACCGCGGCGAGGAGATAGGCGTGACTCTGAGCCACCCACATGGACAGATCTACGCGTATCCGTTCCTCCCGCCGGTCTTGAAGAGGGAGCTGCGAGCCGAGGCCCGATATATCCGGGAAAACGGCCGCTGCCTTTACTGCGACGTGCTCGAGGGTGAGCGCCAGGGCGAGCGGACCGTCCTGGGCGATGAGAACTGGATCGCATTCGTGCCGCCTTTCGCAAGATGGCCGTACGAGGTGCATCTCGCTCCGCGGCGACACCGCGGTGGACTGCTCGACCTCGACGCCGACGACGATGAGTCATTCGCGCGAATCTTGAAAGGGCTGCTGCAGAAGTACGACCGGCTTTTCAAGCGCCCCCTGCCGTATGTGATGGCGATGCACCAGACGCCGCCAGGGCGTGCCCGCAACGACCATCACTTTCATGTCGAGTTCTATCCCCCCAACCGCACGCGCGACAAGCTCAAATACCTGGCGGGCTCGGAGCTCGGCGCCGGCGCCTTCATCGTCGATGCGCGCGCAGAGGACAAGGCCGCGGAGCTTCGTGGAGCCTAGCGGCGAGCGTCCCGCTGCGTGGCACGGCCGCGCACCGGGCCGGGTCAACCTCATCGGGGAGCACGTCGATTACCTCGGCGGAGTGGTGCTGCCCGCCGCTGTCGATCGGCACACGCGGGTCAGCGGGCACGCGGCCAAAGAATGGTCGATGGAAAGCAACGTGGGCGGCGGCCTCGACTATCTGCGCGCCGTCGGCATCGAGCTGGGCGCCCCACCGCAATCCGTGGCGGTGGAGTCCGACGTCCCGCCCGGGTCCGGCCTCAGCTCTTCGGCTGCGCTTCTGGTCGCGATCGCGGCCGGCCTGCGTCCTGAGCTTGACGGGGTCGAGGCCGCCCTCGCCTGCCAGCGTGCCGAGCAGGCGGCCACGGGCGTGCATGTGGGAGTGATGGACCAGTTCGCTTCTGCCCTCGGCCGCCGAGGGCATGCCTTGCTGATCGACTGCTCGACCCTTGAATATCAAGCGGTGCCGTTCCCCGACGAGCTCGTGATCGCTGTCATCGACTCCGGCGAGCATCGTTCGCTGGCCGACACGCCTTACAACGAGCGGCGACGCGAAGCGGAAGCGGGTGACCCGAAGCGGCGGCGCCATTTCGAATCGGAGGTCGCTCGCGTCCATGCGTTTGTAGATGCGCTCAAAGAACGCCGCTTCGAACGATTGGGCGTGCTGCTCAAGGAATCGCATCAGAGCCTGCGTGACGATTTCGAGGTATCGACGCCAACGGTCGACGCGCTGGTCGAGCAGGCGTGGGGGGTCGACGGCTGCCTCGGCGCCCGCATCATGGGCGCGGGGTTCGGCGGCAGCATCCTGGCGCTGATCGAGCGAGGTCGCGAAGCCTCATTTGCCGAGGCGATGAAACGCGAGGTCATCTACTGCGCGACCGCGGACGGCGCCTTCGTTCACCAGGTCAAGGCCAACGGGAGACCCGCCGGGCAGTGACGGCGGATCTGCGGCGCCCATGCGGCCCATCTGCGGTGTCGCCTCCTGCGCTCCTCGCTTACGCATCTACGCGATGCGCGCGCTGCGGTGCTCGTCGGCTCCTTGCATCTGGACCACCTGGCCACCGGATCTCTCGCCGCCACACCCGTCGGGCCTCCCTTTGAGCGACTGCCTTTTCCTCCCGCTGCCACAGCGGTCCGGCGGCATCCGCGAGCTGAGCGGCTGGGAGGCGGTGTGGATGCCTCTGGGCGAAGGCGAAGCCGAACGTCTCAACCTCGGTCGGGGCGTGGGCTGGAAGCCGATCGAAGTTCCGCGCCAGCTCGCGGCGCATAGAGACCGGCAGGCTGTGTGGTATCGCACCGAGTTTCAGCGGCCGGACCATTCCGGTCGCGTGCTCCTGCGCATCGGCGGCGCGTTTCTCGCCACGCACGCGTGGCTCAACGGCAAGCTGCTCGGTTCGCATTACGGCTACTTCGCTCCGTTCGGCTTCGACCTCACCCCTTACCTGAAGGACGAGAACCTGCTCGTCATCTGCTGTGAGTCACCGGTCGAGACCCAGCCCGACAAGAAGCGCCACATCATGGGCGTCTTCAACGACGGCGAGCTGAAGCCGTACCCGGCGTCGGCGTATTCGAGCCTGCCCGACCCATACCGCTGGGAGGTGCCGGTGGGGCTGTGGCGCCCGGTCGAGCTCGAGTACATCGGCCCGATCGCAATCGAGTGGATGCGACTCAAGCCTGGCTTCGAAGCGGGCGACGGTCGGCTGGAGGTCGAGGCCCGGCTGCACAACCTCGACGGGCGCCAGATGGAGGGGCAGATCGAGGTGGTGGTCTCTTCGGCAGGCGCTGATCGAACCGCACCGCTGCGCCTGCACCGCGAGGTGCGGCTCGCGGGCGGCGGGGAGCAAACGGTGTCGATGAAGCTCGCCCTTCCCGGAGCCAGGCGCTGGGAACCGTGGCGCTTCGGCGAGCAGCCGATGTATCGCGCGGAGATGGTCGCCCGCGCGGCCGGCGGCTCGGAGTCGACACGAGTCGAGGATGCATTTGCGTTCAGGGAGTTGAAA
>CATPBF010000057.1 GCA_955652585.1 Candidatus Dormiibacterota bacterium
GTTATGCGACTGCTTTGCCGATCCTGTATATCTTGGTGCCGCAGAGCGGGCATTTGCCGATCGTAGCCGGCTTGCCTTTCTTCATCGTGATCGGCTGAGGGTCCTTCATTTCGACCTTTCGCTTGTCCTTCAAACAGTAGCCTTCCAACTATTCACCATCCTCGGTAGAAATCCGTTTCGGGGTCGGGCCTCGCCCATTCTAGGGGTCGGTCTTACCCCTATTCAACCCCAATTCAAACTGAATTCAGGCTGATCGTGCGCAAAGCGCAACAAAACGTGCGAAAAACCAAGGTTTTGGCCTACCATTCGCGGCCGCGAAACCCCGCCTCGAAAATGCTGCGCGCGTCGTCTCCGAAGAGCACAAAACGGATCTCGTCCGGTTGCCATCCTCCAGCGATCGCGCGGTCCACGCAGTCGGCCATGACACGCGCGCAATCATTCATGGGGAAGCCGGCGATGCCAGTACCCACGGCGGGCACTGCAATCGTGCGCACTCGGTGCTCACGCGCGAGACGAAACACATGATCCATTGATGACCGCAGCGACTCCGTTGTCGTACGCCCGCCCAGCTGCATGCTCGCGGCATGGATGACATGACGAGCACGTAGCTCGCCACCGCCGGTGATTGCGGCTTCCCCAACTTTCACTGGTCCGTGAGCATCGCATTCGCGCTGAATCGCAGCGCCACCACGAGCGCGAATCGCTCCCGCCACCCCTCCGCCGAGGAGTAGATCGTTGTTGGCGGCGTTGACGATGGCATCGACGTCTTGCTCCACCAGGTCGCCCGCGATGATCACGACGTGCGGCGCTGCCATGCCTCGACCTCGATGACGCGCTTCTGTAGTTCCTTAGGGGTGGCCCTGGCGATGCCTTTGACTCCAACCGCTGAGATCGTGATCGATGCGCAAGCGACACCCCATATCAGCGCATCCTGCAGACCACTGCTGAGGCCACCGGTGCTCAGCCAGCGGGCGAGCATCCCCCCCGCCAGTGAATCTCCGGCACCGGTGGTGTCCACCGCCGGCGGGTCCGCGAGCGCCGGGATACCGATCACTCCGTACTCCGTGTAGGCCGCAAGGCCGAGCGCTCCCGCTTTGATGACGAGGCCGTTCAGCCACCATTGCCGCCGGAATTCCTCGGGGTCCGTGCCTCCGAGTGCCACGAATTCCTCCTGGTTGCAGAAGTACCAGCCCGCCTTTGCCAGGACATCCCTTGCCTCAGGAGGTCGAGACTGCACGTAAGACAGCATGGCGTCGGCCGCAAGGAGTTCCGCGCCGCTCAACATCTGCATGAGCTGCGCCTGGCGGTCTGGGCGCATCGAGCCCACAAACGCCCAGCCATCGAAGCCCGAAGGCACGGATGGCGTCCAAATGTCGTAGATGTTGTCGCTGCTGCCGAGGTCTACGTTGCGACCGTGCTCCTGGTGGGCGCGCCAACGATAGGTGGGAGCTTCGAGGATCTGGAGCAGCTCGATGTCGACGGCGCGGCCACTGAAGGCCTGAGCGATGCGCTTGGCACCGTCGGTGCCGACCGGGGCGATGACCTTGACCGGAAGGATCAAGCTCGCGGCCAGCGCAAAGTAAACGGCCGAGCCTCCGAGAGTTTCTTCAACCTTGCCAAACGGACCATCGCGCGTATCGAGCGCGACCGAACCCGCGACCAGAAGTTGCTGGTCAGGCACGGCGGCCCGTGCCGCTGCTCGCCGTGACTACGTGTCGCGCATGTCGGAGCTTGCCCAGGAAGTCTTGTGGACTCGAGTAATCATCGATCTCCATCCAGCTTCGTCCCAGCTCATGGGCCGAGTGCGCATCCGAACCGGTTGCGCTCACCATGTCGAGCTCAGCCGCGAGCCTGGCCGCGGCCGCATTGGCGGCAGGCTCGCACCATGGGTTGTGCACTTCGATGATGTCGATTCGGTCGGCCAGCTCGACGATTCGCTCGGCGCGGAAATGAGAACGATTGCGATCGAACGGGTGCGGAACATAGGTAAGGCCGCCCATATCGTGTACCAGGTCCATCGCTTGTTCGGGGCGAAGGAACGGAGGCACGCGCCGCGTGATGAACAGGCCGATGACCTCGCCCTCGAGCGTCTTGGCCTCTTCGCCGACGATCGCGAGCTCGGGTGCGAGGCGCGCAAGCTCCAACGCGCCCTCGATACTGTTGTGGTCCGTGAGGGCGATTCGGTCGAGCCCACATTCGCCCGCGCGCTTGATCAACGCGTCGAGTGAGGTCCGGCTGTCGTGTGAGTAACGCGAATGAAGATGAAGGTCGACCCGCACCGCGCTCCGGTTGTTAGGCGTTACTAGACCGTCGCGGCTTCTACGAGCTGGCGCTCGCGCGCTCTTGCGAAGAGTGGGATCACCTCAGCCGGACCGCGGCTTCGGCACGCCTGATCCATCAGTGACGCCTGCGCGTCATAGATGATCTCCATGACCTGCTCAGGCCTGCGCTCGCGTCCGAGACGTCCAGGCAATTCCGAATGCGCCTGACGAAGGACGACCATCAGTCGCGCCACAAGCCAACCAGGCACGATGCGAACTTCCTTGACGAGGCATTCCTCGACCCAGAAGAGAAGCTCATCCGACTCCTGCAGCAATCGACGGGGCGTCATTGCACGCCGCCTTCTGCGGTGCCAGCGGAGGTGACGCTCCTGCTCCTCGACCGTCTGCTCGAGCATGGCCTGCAACCCACTATATCAGCGGCTCCCGGCGCTGCTACCCGCTTGAGATTTCGCGGGATAGCACAGCGTGCGCCAGCCCCCCGCGGCGGGTATCAAATGCACCTGGCGATCGAATGTCCACTCCCTCCAGTTCTGCCTCACGCGATAACGCATCACCATCTGCGCGACGTTTTGGTAGCTGCGCTGATGCACACGATCGGTCCAGCCCTCGAGCACGGTCACGGTGATTACCTGCATGTCGAGGAGCTCGGTGTCATCGCCAAGCCGCGGCATGCCCCTGATGAACGCCTCACGTCCGCCCCACGCCCGCTGCGCATCTTCGGCGAGCATCTCCCACATCTCGTCGAACCGTCCCTCCGCCTGCAGCTTCATGAAGCGCATCTCAAAGGTCGCGGGCGCAATCGACACCGGCGGCGGCGGCCGCATGGGCCGAGCGGCCGGCGGAAGGGCCGCAGGACCGCCCGTGCCGGAGGCCGTCA
>CATPBF010000058.1 GCA_955652585.1 Candidatus Dormiibacterota bacterium
GATCCGCACCCTCGATCCGCTGTCGCGTCCGCTCACTTCCCACGTCAAGACGTGCGGCGGCGCGGCGGCAAACGGGGGCGCAAACAAGAACCGGGTCCGCAACACGAGCCGGCGAGGAGCGTCCGCTTCGATGACATCGGACTCTTCGACCAATGCACCCCCACCATCGATCCATCGCAGGTGCCCGCCCCTCGTGAAGTTGCCCTCGGGCGTCAGCCGGTAATACCAGTCGCGACGGCCCGAGCCGACGAGCTGGTCCCAGACGGCACCGGGGGCGACTGCGAGGTCGATGGTATGGAAGTCTTTCTCCATCATGTGCAACTAGCCGGCTTCGCGCGCGACCGTGTGCACGTCTTTGACGCCCTCGAGCTTCTCCATCAGGCGCGACAGCTGCGCCAGGGAATCGATCTCCACCGTCGCGGAGACGACCGCGGTCTTGTCGTCGTACACGTGCACCTCGAGCGCGGACATGTTGACCCGGTTCTCGGCCACAACGGTGGCGATGTCGCGCAGCAGCCCCTGGCGATCCCAGGCCTCGATCTTGATCGCGACCGGATAGATGTGGGTGGCCTCGGCGTCCCAATCGACCGGCACGACGCGGGCGCGGTCCTGCGCGTTGACCGCATTGATGCAGTCCGCGCGATGGACAGTCACGCCGCGGCCACGGGTCGTGTAGCCGACGATGGCATCGCCCGGCACGGGCTGGCAGCAGGGGGCGATCTTGGTCAGGATTCCCTTTTCGCCACGCACCAGCACGCGCGGCGTTGGCTGCACATTCGGGATGAGCGGGATCGAACGAAGGTCGCCACCGGCGACATCGGAGGTCAGTGACATGCGCATGACCACGGAATGCGGCGATAGGTCTCCGTAACCGATCGCCGCCAGGAAGTCGTCGATGTTCTGAAACCTGTGGGCTGCGGCGATATCGACCAGCTTGATATCCGGCAGGTCGACGAGGCTCACCCGGTGCATGCGGTGGAGCTCCTTGTCAAGAAGGTCGCGGCCCTTGGCCACGTTCTCCTCCCGACTCTGGCTCTTGAACCATTTGCGAATGCGCTCCTTCGCCGATGCGCTTTTGACGAAGTTGAGCCAGTCGCGACTCGGCCCATGCGGTCCTTTGGACGTCAGGATCTCGACAATCTCGCCGTTCTTCAACTCGTAGTCGAGCGGCACCATGCGCCCATTGACCTTGGCGCCGATGCAGTGGTGCCCAACTTCGGTGTGGATTCGATAGGCGAAGTCGACCGGGGTCGCATCCGCGGGCAGGTTGAGCACGTCACCCTTGGGCGTGAAGACGTAGACCTCGTCCTGGAACAGGTCGACCTTGACCGTGTCGAGAAACGATTCGGAATCCCCGATCTCGTTCTGCCACTCGAGCAGGCTTCGGAGCCACGACAGCTTCTGGTCGAAGCTGGCATCCTTGCCGCCTTCCTTGTAGGTCCAGTGGGCGGCCACGCCGAACTCGGCGACGCGGTGCATCTCGTGGGTGCGGATCTGGATCTCGATCGGCTCGCCTGTGTGCGTGATGACCGTCGTGTGCAGCGATTGGTAGCCGTTCGACTTCGGCATCGCGATGTAGTCCTTGAACCGACCCGGCACCGGCTTCCACAGCGAATGGACCACGCCGAGCACCCCGTAGCAGTGCCCCACCGTGTCCACCTGGACTCGAATCGCCGACAGGTCATAGATCTCCGAGAAATCCTTCTTCTCGCGGGTCATCTTCTGCCACACCGAATAGATGTGCTTCGGTCGGCCCGTGATCTCGGCCGGAATGTCGACGCTGTCGAGCTCGCGGGCCAGGATCTCGCGCAGGTCCGAGACCAGCGTTTCGCGATCGTGGCGCTTGCGAGCGATCCGTTTGACGACGTCCTCGTACGCCTCCGGCTCGAGGTTGCGGAAGGCGAGGTCCTCGAGCTCCCACTTGAGCTGGCCGATGCCAAGCCGGTGCGCGAGTGGGGCGTAGATATCCAGCGTCTCTCGCGAGATCTTGCGACGCTTCACCTCCGGGAGCGGATCGAGCGTGCGCATGTTGTGGAGGCGGTCGGCCAGCTTGATGAGGACGACCCGAAGGTCTTCCGCCATCGCCACCATCATCTTGCGAATGTTCTCGGCCTGCTGCTGCTGGTCGGTCCGGATCGAGATGCGGCCCAGCTTGGTGACGCCTTCGACCAGGCGCGCGACCTCTGGCCCGAACTCGGTCTCGACCTCCTGGGCTGTGAGCGCGGTGTCCTCCACTGTGTCGTGGAGCAGCGCCGCGGCCAGGGTTTGGGCGTCGAGCTGGAGGTCGGCGAGGATGGCGGCCACCTCCAGCGGGTGGTTGACGTAGTCCTCGCCCGACAGCCGGCGCTGCCCCCGGTGGGCCGCGGCGGCACGTTCGTAGGCCTTCCGGACCAGCTCGCCGCCCGCAGGCTCGAGGTGGTCGGCAATACGCAGGAGTTCAGAAACGGTCACTGGAGTTAAGAGTTTAGGAGTCCTCTTTCCTAGACTTACCCAGGGCTGATGAGTTCGATACGTGGGACGTTCGCCTTGCGCGTCGGGTTCTCCGCCGCGACCGCGGTCCTGATCCTGGCCGGAGCGTCACTGAACGTCCACGGCCGCAGCGGCCAGACGGCGCTGATCGCGGTCGTCGCCGGGCTGCTGGCCCTCGGGGCCGGAGCGATGAACGTCAGATGGAAGATCTCGGCCCCTCTGGCTGCCGCCGCGCTGCTCTTCTCGCTGGCCGCCGCTGGGTTCAACTTCCGCGACGGTCAGCTGCCCCTGGAGCTCGGAGGCCTTCTGCTGCTGGGGCTGGGCGGCCTGGTCGGCAGCCTGGCCTACGGCAACTTCACCGACGCGCTGCGCGGACAGCTCGACGAGATGGAAGGCCTGGTCGCCCAGCTGGAAGAGAAGAATCGCGCATTTCTGGCCGCGACCTCTGACGCCGAGGCCACCAGGCCGGGCGACATCGGCGCGCTCACAAACAGCATCGCCGGCCAGATGGGAGCCGGGTTTGCGGTCTGCTACCTGGCCACGGCCGACGGCAAGCAGTTCGTGCCGCAGCCACCCGGTTTCGGCCTCGACCGCTTGCGTCCCCAATCCGTCAACCGCGCCAGCGCCTCGAGTCCGCTGATCCGGACGATCGAGGCGGGCAAGGAGTTCGTCGGCGACGACAAGTCCGAGCTGGCGGGGCTCATGAGCTACGTCCCCACTGACGTCCACGTCGACAGCCTGCTCGGTGTGCCGATGCGGATCGGTGATCACATCGGCGGTTTCATCCTGCTCGGCAACAAGCGTGGCGGCTTCACGGACGACGACCTTCGCCTGGCGACCACTTTGATGCTGAGGGCGGGCGCGCAGGTCGCCAGCGCGCACGCAGTGGCGCTCTCGCAGCAGGAAGCGGCCCGGTATTCGGTCATGAACGAGCTCATCAAAGAGGCGGCCGGCAAGACCATGGCCGACGTGCTCGACCTGGTGCTCGTGAAAGGCACGCAGCTCATCGGGTACGACGCCAGCCGGATCGCCCTGTTCCAGTCGGACGACACCTATGTCTTCGCCGGCGCACCGTTTGAGGCCTCGCCCATCGATGGGCCGATGGCCACGGTTCGAGGTGGCGACACTGTCCTGCGCACCCTGGTGACCGTAGAGGAGGGTGTCTTCAGCGGGCTGCAGCCTGCAACCGCCGGCGGCACAGTCAACGAAGCCCTGGTCCCGATCCGCGCACAGCACGGCGTGCTCGGAGCGATCTGCCTCGGCCGCAAAGGGTCCTCCGTCTTCAGCCAGCGCGACATTGCCGCTCTGGACGAGCTGGGCTCGCTCGCCGGCGTGGCAGTCGAGAATTCGCGCGTCCTGCAGGCCGTGACCGGGCAGGCGACCAAGCTCGATACGGCGCTCGACGCGCTCGGCGAAGTCTCGCAGGCCCTTACGACCGTGACCCGAGGCTCGCGCGTCCTGGAGCAGAAAACCCTGGAAACGGCCGTGCGCGTCACGGGCGGCAGCGCCGGGCTGTTGACCCGGAGCACCCCGGAAGCCAACCAGGCCGTGATCATGTCGATCGGCTTCCCCGCTGAGGTCAACGCGCTCGAATTTCAAAACGGCCAGGGCATCGTCGGCGCAGTGATGCTGGGCGGCCGCGCCACAGCGGTGCCCGACATATCGGCGAGCGCCGACTTGATGTCGCCACCCGACCTCACGGCCTATGGCCTTCAGGCGGCGATTTGCGTCCCGATGCTCGAGGACGGGCGCCTATGGGGCACGCTGTCTGTGTTCGACGTCAAGAAACGCGAGTGGACGACCGACGACCAGCGTGTGCTCGCGACGCTCGGCAACCAGGGTGTGGTGGCGGTGCGGAACGCGGAGCTGTACGACCACAACCAGCGCAGCATCTGGGAGCTGAAGAACCTGCAGGAGGCGCTGCAAGCCGCGACCTCCACCCTCGACATCAACGTAGTGCTGCAGCAGGTGCTGGCCGGCGCGGCCAAAGCATCGAGTGCCCAGATCGGCTGTCTCGCCCTGGAAGAATCGGGCCGGCTGGTCCTCAAGGGTGGGTTCGGCACGGACTCGCAGACGGCCGAGAAGCTGGCCCTCGGGCTCGGCGGAGACATCTGCAATGACGTCATGGCATCCGCCAAGCCGTACATGGGGGCGATGGAGCTCGAGAGCGGGAAGGACAGCCCGCTCAACCCACGGGCGGTGCTGTGCATCCCCATCACGCTGCGCGGGAAGCCGATCGGCGTCCTGTTCCTGGCCAACTACCAGGTCGGCCACGCCTTCACGCCGGACCACCGCAACCTCGTCACGGAGCTCGCCGCGCAGGCGGCGGTCGTCATCGACAACGCCCGGCTCTTCAAGGACCGTGAAGAGGTCATCCTGGCCTCGCTCGAAGCGCTGGCCAAAGCAGTCGACTCCCGCGACCCTTATACAGCCGACCACTCAGAGCGCGTGACGCAGTACGCGGTAGTGATCGCGAAGCACATGAAGTACTCGCCCAACGACGAGACCGCCTGGGTGCGCCTCGAGCGCGGGTGCCGGGTGCACGACATCGGCAAGGTCGTCGTGCCCGACGCCGTCCTCCAGAAGGCGGGCAAGCTGACAAGCGAAGAGTTTGCAAAGATGCGGGAGCATCCGCTGGTGGGCTTCAACATCTTGAGTGGGCTGAAGATGCTGACCGACGAGCTCGTCATCGTGCGCTCGCACCACGAGCGCTACGACGGCAAGGGCTATCCCGACCGCAAGAAGGGCGACGAGCTGCCGATGTTCGCGTGGATCGTCAGCGCGGCCGACGCAATCGATGCGATGACGTCAGACCGGCCTTACCGAAAGGGAATGTCTCTCGACGTCGCGATCGCGGAGGTGCGCGAAGGCGCGGGCACACACTTCCACCCGGACGTGGCGGAGGCGGTGATGGACTCCGCCCATAACGGGAGCCTGAAAGTGATCCCGCAGCAGTCGCTTTACAGCGATGCGCCGGCAATCGGCGCGTTCGAAAACCCGACCGCGTGAGTCGTGACCCCGACCATCTGAGCCCAACCGCTGTATCGGCTGAACGCGACGCGACCACCTATGCCCGAATGGCGTACCTGATACTTGTGGCGGAGTTGCGTCGTTTCGTGATCGTGGGCCAGAGGGCGAGACTCGGCGTGTTGGGCGCGCTGCTGTTGGTGGCGGCCGTTGCGGCATGCGCACCGCAGACGCTCCCGGTCGACAACAACGGTGTCGCCGGCGTGCCCAGCCCGCGCACCGACGCCTCCAGTGCCTATGACCCGGTCAACGGCACTATCGTCATGTTCGGCGGCGCGGTCCGCTCCGGGGTGCTCGATGAGACGTGGACCTGGGACGGGGCTAGGTGGAGACGGCAGCACCCGGCGCACTCGCCGTCGGCGCGGGAGAGTGCGCTCATGGCGTTCGAGCCGTCCAGTCGCCATGTGTTGCTCTTCGGTGGACTGAGCTGCCCCGCTCCCTGGCCGAACGACTTCATCGGCTGCGACTATGTCGCGTCCGCCACCCATCAGTCCGATACCTGGAGCTGGGATGGCAAAGACTGGTCGCAGGTCCCGACAGCACATTCGCCCGACGTGCCTTATTTCGGACCGCTGATGGTCGGGGCCGGAACAGACACGGCCAACGGACGCCTGATTCTGCTGACCAGCGTCAAGATGGTGACCGGGAACGAAGGCCTTGCGACGTGGGCATTTGAGAGGGGCGACTGGCGCCAGTTGCACCCGAAAGACTCACCGCGGGACATCGAGTTCGGAGGTCCGGCGTTTGACTCGGCAAGCGGCCGCTTGCTCGTCCAGCAGAGCTCGGGCCCGCATGTCGATTGCGGAACCGCTGGATCATGTGCCCGAATGCCGGTCTACAACATGACGTGGGCGTGGGATGGGTCTGACTGGCACGACCTCGGTCCTGAGCTCGGCACGCCGCATGACTTTGGCGATCTGATCAGCGCGGGAAGCAGCGGCCTCCTGCTTGTCGAGTCCGGGGCAATGCAACTGTGGAATGGAAAGAAGTGGGGTGGCCACCAGGCGCTGCCCTGGTCCGACAACCTGCGAACGGGGTGGATCGCAGCCTTCGACCAAGCGAGCAACCAAGTGGTGCTTTTCGGCGGACGCTCCTGGGGAACCAACCACCTCTACGGTGACACCCTCGCCTGGAACGGCACCGTATGGTCAACCGCCGTCCCAGCTCCACCTTCGCCGTCAGTGCATCTATCGGCGTGCTCAGCATCGGCGGCCGAGTCAGGTCCAGGCTGGCAGATCGCGCACGACGTGCCGGACGCCGCGGTATTCGAGCTCGGATTCGTTGAGCCGCACGATGGTCCGTGCCGCCTCGATGTGGTGGTGCACTTCTCGCTTATGGGGCCTGACGGAAAGCTCCTCCCAATTCAGGGCAACCCGGCGCAAGTGGAGGTCAGGACCGACCTGACTTTTGACGTCGGGACCGAGTTCGCCACCTTCACGCTGACACACGCCTGCGAGCTGCCTTCAGGCGCGATGGCGACGTTCGAGGCGACCGACTACACCGTCGGTGAGCCAGCGACGGTCGGGTACTGTCAGTCGACGACGGCGTCGATGACGCTCACACCTGGCACGCTCAACCGCCCCGCCGCGAAGTGAAGGACGATGCGGACTACTCGAGACCCCGATGATCCTGCAGACAGTCCCGGTCAGTAAGCCTTGGCGAGCGACACGCGGTGCTTCGCGGGTTTGCCGCATACCAGGCATTGGCCCGATGCCTTTTCGTCTGGGTCGATCGTGCGGATGGTCACTCCACCCGCCTCGCCTTTGATCCTCGCCTCGCATTCGGCGTCACCGCACCAAGGCGCCCACACGAACCCGGCGCGCTCCTTGAAATGGGCGACCACCTCATCGAGCGTCGAGAGCTCGAATGTGTTCTGGCGCTGGAACTCGTGCGCGCGTTCGAAGAGCCTCGACTGAAACGTGACGAGCTCCTTCTGCAGCCGCTCGGCGATGCCGGCGACCGGCACGGGCCGGCGCTCCCGCGACAGTCGGTCCACCAGCTCCACCTGGCCGGCGTCGACATCGCGCGTGCCCACGTTCAGCCGCAGCGGCACGCCCTTGAGCTCCCAGTGGGCGTATTTGTCACCGGGCCGCTCGTCGCGCCAATCGACGCGGTGGCGGATGCCGGCCGCCTTCAGCTCGCGGGCCCAGCCGTCGATGAACCCTTCGACTTTGGTGCGGCCCTCAGCATCTCGGAAGATCGGCACGACGATCACCTGGATCGGCGCCACCTTGGGGGGCACAACGATGCCTGAGTCGTCGCCGTGCGCCATGACGAGCGCTCCGACCAACCGGGTGCTGATTCCCCACGACGTCGAGTAGCAGAACTCTTTCTCGTTGTCCTTGTTGGAGAACGAAATGTCGTAGGCGCGAGCGAAGTTCTGCCCGAAATAGTGCGACGTGCCCATCTGCAGCGCCAGGCCGTCGCGCATGAGGCCTTCGACGGTGAGGGTGTGAACCGCACCGGGGAAAGTTTCCGCGGGTGATTTTCTGCCGCTCAAGACAGGAACCGCGAGCCAGTCCTCGGCGATGGATCGGTAGTAGCCGAGGATCAGGTCGGCCTCTTCGATAGCCTCCTTCGCCGAGGCGTGGAACGTATGGCCTTCCTGCCACCAGAACTCCCGCGAGCGCAGGAACAGCCGCGACCGCATCTCCCAGCGCACCACGCTGTTCCATTGGTTCGTGAGCTTGGGCAGGTCGCGGTGGCTGTGGATGTAGCGCTTGATGAGCGAGCCGACGATGGTCTCCGACGTGGGCCGGACCGCCAGGGGCTCTTCGAGCTCTTCCTTGCTCGCGCCCGCCCTCGTGACCCACGCCACCTCGGGCGCGAACCCCTCGATGTGCTCGGCCTCTTTCGTCAGGAAGGACTGTGGGATGAGCAGAGGGAAGGCCCAGTTCTCATGCCCGCTCTCCTTGATCATGTCGTCGAAGGCGCGGGTGATCGCCTCCCACATCGCCCAGCCGTAGGGGCGCACGACCATCATGCCGCGCACGCCCGACCAATCCGCCAGCTCCGCCTTGCGGACGACGTCCGTGTACCAGCGGTCGAAGTCGTCGGACATCTTGGTGATGTCCTTTACGAAATCCTGTTGCTCCTCAGTTTCCTGCTTCATGTTTCGCTCCCAAGCATCAATGATTTGAGTTCTGTTCGTCACGCCCCACGGCCCTTCGGGCCACCTCCCCGCTTGGCGGGGAGGCTGGGGCTAGAGCGGGAGCGGGGCCGGGTCGGACGCGCGCTCGGCCGCGATCGCGTCGATCTCAGCCAGGAGCACGGAGAGCAGTTCCTCTTGGGCCACGGTCTTATAAAGCTTACCCCGCTTGAAGATGACTCCCTTGCCCCGCCCGCCGGTGACGCCGATGTCGGCGTGGCGGGCTTCCGCCGGCCCGTTCACCACGCAGCCCATGACGGCGACGGTGATCGGGACCTTGAGCCTGGCGATGTGCGCCTCGACGGCCTTGACCATCGGCACCATGTCGTACTCGAGCCGGCCGCAGGTCGGACACGCGACGAGGGTCGCGCTCTCGTTACGGAACGCAAGCGTCTTGAGGATCTCGTGAGCGACACGCACCTCCTCGCGTGGATCAGAGGTGGCGAGCGACACGCGGATGGTGTCCCCGATGCCCTCGCTCAGCAAGATCCCCATGCCCACGGCGCTGCGGATGCTGCCGGCCTCCACCGGACCTGATTCTGTGACCCCGAGGTGGATCGGGTACGCGCGGGCGGCGGCGAACTTGCGGTTCGCCATGATGTTGGTCCAGACGTCGGTCGACTTCAGCGAGACCTTGATGAAGCCCGGACCGTAGTCGAGGTCTTCGAGGATCTGGCAGTGTCCGAGCGCCACCTCGACCATGCGGTCGGCGGTCTGCTCGCGATTGTCGCGGTCGATTGCATGGTCCTCGCGCATGCTCTTGTGCACCTCTTCGGGAAGCGACCCCGCGTTGACCCCGATCCGGAACGGGATCTGCCGTTCCTTGGCCGCGGTGACGACCTTGATGACCTTGTCGCGGTCGGGGATGTTGCCGGGGTTCAGCCGCAGGCAGTGCACGCCGGCCTCGATCGCCAGCAGCGCGAGGGTGTGGTCATAGTGAATGTCGGCGATCACCGGTAGAGGCGAGCCCTTGACGATCTCCTTGAGCGCCTCGGCTGCCTCCCGGTCCGGAACCGCAGGGCGCACGATCTCGCAGCCGGCCTCTTTCAGCTCGTGGATCTGGCGCAGGGTGGCCTTGACGTCGCGGGTGTCGGTCTTGGTCATGGTCTGCACCGCGATCGGTGCGGCGCCTCCGATGACCACACCGCCCACGTTGACCGGGATCGATTTTCGGCGTGTGACCATCAGTGGGGCACTTAGTGGCTGCCTGGGAATGTGCCGGTGGCGAGCCGCTGGATGTCCAGGAAGCTGATCAGCGCTGCGAGGGCGAGGAGCGCGACCAGGCCCCAGCGCTGGACGTTGAGCTCGCTCTTGCGATCGAACGGCCGTCGTCGCAGCCACTCGATCAGCGCGACCACGATCCGGCCGCCGTCGAGCGCCGGAATCGGCAGGAGATTGGTGAAGCCGAGAGCGACCGACAGGATGGCGACCAGGAAGATGTAGTTGAGCCAGCCCCCGTTGACAGATTGCGCCGTGATGGTGGCGATTCCGATCGGGCCGGTCAGCCCGTCGGGGCCGAGCAGGCCGCCCTTTACCTGTCCTGAAACCAGCGACTCGAGGCCGGTGACGATCTGGCCGATCGCGACCACTGGAAAGCTCACCCCGTCGGTGATCGCCGTCCCCACGGTGGAGAGTCTGCGCGGCAGGCCGACGCCGATCTGGCAGGTACCCGACGCCGTGCAGTTGGGAGTCACCTGGTAGGTGAATGGTTTGCCGTTGGCGTGGAGGCCGGTCAAAACCAGCGGCGTTCCCGGATGAGCCGCCTCCTCATTCAAGAGCATGCCGGGCGCGTTGAATGGCTTGCCGTTGACGGTCCGGATGCTGTCACCAGGCTGCATGCCGGCTGCGGCCGCGGGCGAGCCGGTGACCACGCCGAGGACCTTGCCCGGGTCGGTGTTGAGCTGGGTCAGCCCGATGCCGGTGATGAGCACGATCGCGACCAGGAAGTTCGCCACCGGTCCCGCCACCAGGATCGCGATCCGCTGCCACGGGGACTTGGAATGGAAGCCGTTGGGCTCGTCGAAATCGCCGGCCTCCATGCCGCCCATGCGCACGTAGCCGAGGATCGGGAGCAGCCGCAGGGCGTAGAGGGTACCGCCACGAGTGAACGACAGCAGCTTGGTCCCGGCGCCGATCGAGAACTCGATCACGCGCACCTTGAAGAGCTTGGCGACCAAGAAGTGACCGGCCTCGTGGGGCGCGATGAGAAGCAGGAAAGCTCCCGCGATGGCGACCACGCTGACGATCGGGCTCATGACTTCAGACTACCGGAGTAAGCCCCACGAACTCGGAGGCTACGCCTTGAGTTCGCGCGGACCCCCTTTGCTTTTCACATAATCGCGGGCCCAGCGATCCGCTTCCAGGACGTCCTCCAACCTTTCCCCGCCACCGGGGAACGCCTCCAGGGCCCGCTCGACCGTCTGGACGATGCGCGTGAAGGGGATCTCGCGGGCCAGGAACGCGTTCACGGCTTCCTCGTTGGCCGCGTTGAGCACCGCCGGCCGGCCTCCGCCGGCCTGGGCGGCGCTTCTGGCGAGCCGCACCGCCGGAAACCGAGCCTCGTCCAGCGGGTAGAACTCGAGCGGTCCGAGCTCCTCGAGCGCGGTCGGGGGCACGGAGTCCGGAAGGCGGTCGGGATATCCGAGCGCGACCGCAATCGGGAGGCGCATGTCGGGGCGGCCGATCTGAGCTTTCAGCGACCCGTCCACGAACTCCACCAACGAGTGGACAGCGCTCTGCGGGTGGATGATGACCTCGATCTGCCCTAGCGGCACGCCAAAGAGATGATGGGCTTCGATCATCTCCAGACCCTTGTTCATCATGGTCGCCGAGTCGACCGTCACCTTCGGGCCCATCGACCAACGCGGGTGGTTGAGCGCCTGCTCGACGGTGACCTGGTCGAGGTCGAGGTCGGGATGGGCCCAGAACGGCCCGCCGCTGGCGGTGAGGATCAGGCGGCGGACGCTCTCGCGCCTCTCGCCCCACAAGCACTGCCAGATGGCGCTGTGCTCGGAGTCCACCGGTCGGATGCCCCGCTGGCCGGCCGCTTTCATCACCAGGGCGCCGGCCATGACCAGCACTTCTTTGGTGGCGAGGGCGATCTCCTTCCCCGCCGCGAGCGCCGCCATCGTGGGGGCCAGCGCCCGGGCGCCGGGAATCGCAACCACAAGCAGGTCACAGCGCGGGTCGGTGACCATTGCATGGACGCGCGCATCGAAATCAGGGTCGCCTGCCTGGCCCTGAATCAGATGCTCGGCGCTGCGCCTGGCGGACCGCGTCCCCTCGGTGAGACCGAATAGCCGGAGCCGCCCCGGATTGCGGTCGATGACGTCCAGCGTCTGCTGGCCGATGGAGCCGGTCGCGCCGAGGATGGCAACGTTGATGGCTCGCGTCATCTCAGTGGATCAGGTGGAGCATGGTGGCGGCGAAGTAGACAAGGATCGGCGGGAACAGGATCGAGTCCAGGCGGTCGAGCACTCCCCCGTGGCCGGGGATCAGATGTGACGAATCCTTGACCTCGGCGATTCGCTTCATCTGCGATTCGACGAGATCGCCGACCAGCGCGCTGACTCCGACGAGGAAGCCGATGAGGATTCCATAGGCGGGGGGAACGCCAGCTATCAGCGACACGCCGATGAACATCACGATCACCGAAGCCAGCACGCCGGCGACGGCGCCTTCCACGGTCTTGTGCGGGCTGATCGTCGCGAAGAACGGGTGACGGCCGATCCGGCTGCCGACCAGCAACCCGGCAGCGTCGTTGGCGACCACCGCCAGGATCGTGAACAGCGTCCACACGAAACCACTTGGCTTCGACGTGTAGAGGAGCAAGTAATAGTTGAACGGCATTCCGATGTAGAGCGCCCCCGCTAGCCCCATCGCCCACCGGCCGAGGCCCTGCCGGCGGCCCGGCACCACTAGAAATGCCGCGAGGCCGCCCACCAATGCAAGCGAGAGCACGAGGTTGACATCGACGTTCTTGAGCACGGTGCCGCTGAACGCGAAGAAAGCGCCGAGCGGAAACAGCAGCCAGACCGGGGCGCGGGAGCCCATGCCCTCGGAGAGACCGATGAACTCCCATAGAGCGAGCCCGGCCAGGATGATGACGAGCGCATAGACGCCATAGATCCCTGCATAGACACCGGCGATGACCACGGCCAGGAAGACGGATCCGCTAAGGATCCGGACCATGAGCGGGCTCGGTTTCGGGCGCGTGACGGCGGGGTTGTCGGTTGTCATGGCGACGCGTTGGCCTCGGTGATTTCGTGCTCGGGCCGGCCCCCAAAGCGGCGGATCCGCGAGTTGTAGTCGGCGATGGCCGCCTTGAGGTCCTCGACGTCGAAGTCCGGCCACAGCGTCTCGGACACCAGCATCTCCGAGTAGGCCGACTGCCAGAGCAGGAAGTTGCTCACTCGGCTCTCGCCCGCAGTCCGGATGATGAGGTCGGGGTCCGGGAGGTCGGGATTGTAGAGGCGGGAGGCAATCGCCGCTTCGTCGATCTGGTCGGGTGGCATGCCTGCCTCCACGAGCTTGCGCACAGCATCGACAATCTCGGCGCGCCCGCCGTAGTTCAGGCACACGTTGAGGACCCCGTTGGTGTTTGAAAACGTGCGGGCGATGGCCTCGTCGATTCGCTGCCGCATCCTCGGCGACAGGCCATCGCGCCGTCCGCTGACGACGATGCGCACGCCCCGACGGTGCATCTCGTCGATCTCGCGCTGCATGGTTTCGTGGAAAAGTCGCATCAGGGCCCGGACCTCCGCGCGCGGCCGGGACCAGTTCTCGGTCGAGAAGGCGTAGACGGAAAGGGCATGCACTCCCAGCTGCTCGCAACCGTCGAGCACGCGCTTGATCGCCCGCACGCCGGCGCGGTGACCGAAGCTCGCCGGATGGCCGCGGCGGCGGGCCCAGCGGCCGTTGCCGTCCATGATGATCCCGATATGCCGCGGAACTGACGCGTCCAAGCCCTGCAACTGTAACTACGTGGCTAGCGAAGCCGGGTTATGGTCCTAGAGCTCCATGACTTCGGCTTCTTTGCGGCCCGCCAGCGCATCGACCCGTTCGATCTGGGCCTCGGTGACCTTCTGCAGGCGGGCGTGGGCGCGTTTGGCCTCGTCCTCGGGCACGTCCCCCTGTTTCTGCATGGAGTCCACGCGGTGGATCTCGTCGCGGCGGACGTTGCGGATCGCCACCCGCGCCTCCTCGGCCTTGTGGCGCACGAGCTTGACGTACTCCTTGCGTCGTTCCTCGGTCAGCGGCGGAATCGGAACGCGGATGACCTGGCCGTCGCTGGCCGGGTTCAGACCCTGCTCGCCCATGCGCAGCGCTTTCTCGATGGCGCCGATCTGGCTCTTGTCGTACACCTGCACGACCAGCAATCGCGGCTCGGGCGCGCTGATCTGGGCCAGCTGGTTGAGTGGGGTCGGGGTGCCGTAGTACGGAACCATGATCTTGTCGATGAGGGCTGGGTTCGCGCGGCCAGTCCGGATGCTCGTGAGCTCGGCTGCGAAGTGGTCGACCGACTTGGACATCTTCGATTCCGCGTCGCGCAGTATCGGATCAATCATCCCAGCGTTCCGACGAGGGTTCCGATCTCTTCACCGAGAACCACCCGCTCGATGTTGCCTGGCTCGAGAAGGTTGAAGACCACGATGGGCACGTTGTTGTCCATGCAGAGCGTCAGGGCCGTGTTGTCCATCACCTCGATCCCCCTGTTCAGCACCTCAAGGTAGTCGAGGTGCTGAAACTTGACCGCCTTGGGGTCGAGCTTCGGGTCGGCCGTGTAGACGCCATCGACCTTGGTCGCTTTCAGGATGATGTCCGCCTCGATCTCGACGGCGCGAAGGGCGGCCGTCGTGTCGGTGGTGAAGTATGGGTTGCCGGTGCCGGCGGCGAGGATCACGACGCGACCCTTCTCCAGATGGCGCACGGCTCGGCGGCGGATGTAGGGCTCGGCCACCTGAGGCATCTGGATCGCTGTCATGGTGCGGGCCGGGATGCCGGTCCGCTCGAGCGCATCCTGCAGCGCGAGCGCGTTGATGACGGTGGCGAGCATGCCCATGTAGTCACCGGTGGCGCGGTCGAATCCCTTTTCACTTGCGGCCAACCCGCGAAAGATGTTGCCGCCCCCGACGACGAGCGCGATCTGCACGCCCATCTCGTGTACCCGCTTGACCTGGCCCGCGATCGTTGACACCACCGCGAGATCGATGCCGTAATCGCGCGCACCGCCAAGCGCCTCGCCGCTCAGCTTGAGCAGGATGCGGTTGTACTTCGGCGTTCGATCGCCCATCCGTTCTACTGATCAGCCTCGCGGACGTTGAAGCGGGCAAACCGGCGCACCGTGATGTTCTCCTGCAGCTTCGAGATGTTCTCCGCGATCAGGTCTTTGACGGTGTGCTTTGGCTCCCGAAAGTATGGCTGCTCCAGCAGGCAGTTCTCCTTGACGAAGTTCTCGACCTGCCCGTCGACCCGCTTGGCGACCGCCTGCGCGGGCGTGCCGTCTTGCTCGGCCTTCCGCTCATAAAGGTTCCGCTCCTCGACAAGCACCTCATCGGGTACGTCGTCGCGGGAAACCCACCGAGGATTGGTGGCCGCGATTTGAAGAGCGATCTCACGCGACAGCTTCCGGAAGTCCTCGCCTTTGGCGACGAAGTCTGTCTCGCAGTCGACCTCGACCAGGACGCCGACCTGCGGCGGGTAGTCGGGAGTGGTCCGGTGCAGATAGGCCTCGACCACGCCCTGGCCAGTGGAGCGGCCGGCCCGCTTGGCCGCCTTCGCGATGCCCTTCTCGCGCAGGATCGTGTACGCCTTCTCGAGGTCGCCGTCGGCCTCCTCGAGCGCGTTCTTGCAGTCCATCATGCCCGCGCCCGACATCTCGCGGAGCTTCTTGACGAGCTCCATCGGTACGCCAGCCACTAACGCGCCTCCTCTTCTTCGCCCGTGCGGCCGATGAACTCATCCTCCGAAACGGTCGGTAGGAAGTCGTCCTCGTCCTCGAGGTACTCCTCGATCTCCTCGTAGCGCGGGGTCTCCAGGAACTCGCGCTCCTCGACCTCGGCCGGGATCTCTCCACGCGCCTGCGCCTCCTGGCGTCCCTCCAGGCAGGCGTCGGCGATCTTTCCGGTCAGAAGCTTGACCGCGCGGATGGCGTCGTCGTTGCCCGGGATGACGTACGTGATGAGGTCGGGATCGCAGTTGGAGTCGACGATCGCGACCACGGGAATCTTCAGGCGGTTGGCTTCGGTGACCGCGATGTGCTCCTTGCGCGGGTCGACCACGTAGATGGCGCCAGGTAGCCGCTTCATGTCCGCGATGCCGTCGAAGTGGAACATGAGGCGGTCGAGCTCGTCCTGCAGCTTCTTGGCCTCCTTCTTTGACAGCTGCTCGAATTGGCCCTCCTGCTGCATCTTCCGCAGCTCCTGCAGGCGGTCGATGCGCTTCTTGACCGTGCTGAAGTTGGTCAGCATGCCGCCCATCCAGCGGCGGTTGACGAAGTACATGCCGCAGCGTGCGGCCTCGGTCTGGATCGTCTCCTGCGCCTGCTTCTTCGTGCCGACGAACAGGACCGGCCGTCCGCTGGCCGCGACCCCGCGCACGAAGTCCCACGCGTCGTCGAGGAGCCGGACCGTCTTCTGCAGGTCGATGATGTGGATGCCGTTGCGCGCTGTGAAGATGTAGGCACGCATCTTTGGGTTCCAGCGGCTGGTCTGATGCCCAAAGTGGACACCTGCCTCCAGCAGCTGCTTGAGGGTCACCTGAGCCACGTTCGATTGCCTCCCTGTTCCACTTCCGCCCGGTTCTGGCCTTGATTCAAGGACAGGAGCATTGCCCCGGGCGTGCTAACTCAGTCGCGTTGACTGGCTTGTTGAGTATACCGAGCCTTCGATTTCCGAATCAGCCGAGCGGTCCGCTCAGGCTTGGGCCACAGTGCAGTTGTAGATCAGGGAGGTGGTGAAGGTTCCGGTCTTGTAGTTGAGGGTCGCCACCCAGCTCCCCGAGAACTTGTATTGGCTGCTCCCATCAACCGTCATGGTCACTGCGCACTTTCCGCTGCCCGTCAATTTGCCCGCATCCGGGGTGACGACCAGGGACATCCCCACCGTTGGATCGCTCGTGAGGGCGAACGACCAGGTCGAATAGGCGTCGATCTCCGAGTAGCCGGGAAAGCCCGTGAATGCTTCGTAGTGCCCTGATGCAACTTGGTACGTGTGGCTGATGCAGTAGGAATCTGAGCTGGGATCGCAGGAGACAAACGCCGCTTTTATGGAGGTCGCGGCGGCATTACTAAACGATGAGCTCACCTTGCTTGGGAAGGAGACCGACGGATTGCCGTCTGCGCCGTCGACGATCTCGGACGCGGAATCGTAGAGATCCGTCTTGAGCATCGCCACCGTGTGGTAGCCCTCGATCGCCTGGATCGCGGTTGGCGTTGCACCCGCGGGCAAACCAATGCCATCCACCTCGATCGCGCCAGGCTGATTCGGCAGGGAGAGGCTGACGGTCACGGACGGGATCTCGACCCGCCACGAGTCATAGAAGACGTAGTGGACACGAGATGTGTCCTTGCGCACGGTGTAACCGTGGGTGCGCTGATTGCCGGCCCACGTCATCGACACCGTGACTTTGCTCGTAGATGCATCGATGGCCAGAGTCGCCAGGACCTTGACGTCGCTGATGGCCGTGTTCCGTGAGAGAGCCAGCATCTTCGTAAGCGCATCTCTTCCGAAGAACTGCGCATTCGCACTGTCGCCCGTCAGGTAGGTCGCATTCGAAAGCATCCCGTTGACGTCCCCGCGGCTCTGCGCGGCGAAGTAATCGACGACCGCCTGCTGCGGGCTATAGGTGCTGGACAGCGAAGTGTTGGCGAAGGCCGCACCCCCGCCCAGGACGGCGATCACGAGCACCACCACGAGGCCGATGACGAGCCACCGCCTCGAGCCTCTTTGGCGCGGTGCGGGCGGCGGGACGTAGACGGGCGGGGCGGTTGGTGGCGGTGGCGGTGGCGTGACCGCGCTGGCCGGCGTCCCGACGACCCCAGGGCTTGGATCGGGACCTTCAGGTCTAGGCGGAGCTTCCCCCTCCACGGCGCCACGATACTCCGAATATTCCGGGTCTCAGACCTCGACTTTCTTGGCACCCTTAGGGCCTGGACACTTCGGGTAGTCGGAGCACGACTTGAACGGGCCGTAGCGGCCGCGCCGCTCGACCATCGGCTTGCCGCAGACCGGGCATGGCTCGTCGAGCACCTTTGGTCCCTCGCGCACCTTGCCGTCCTTGCCGATGTTGGCGCGGTATTTGCACTCGGGGTAGCGGGAGCAGGCGACGAACGGCCCGAAGCGTCCGGTCCGCTCGACGAGATCGCCCTCGGTACAGGACGGGCACTTCTCGCCTGTGGGCTTGGCCTCGGTCTGTGCCGGGTCGCGCTTGATGTACTTGCAGTCGGGGTAGCCGGAGCAGCCGACGAACTCTCCATACCGGCCGACGCGCTGCTGCAGCGGCTTGCCGCAGGTGGGGCACATTTCCTCAAGCAGCTTGGGCTCGGGCACCTCGCCGTTCGCGGCCGACGCTCGGCGGAACTTGCACTTCGGATACCTCGAGCAACCCAGGAACGGACCGAACCGGCTGGCCTTCATTACGAGATGGCCCTCATGGCAGAGCGGGCATTCCTCGTCGGTGTCGGCCGGCATCGCCTTCTCGGCGGCCACGAGCATCTTCTGCAGCGGCCCGTAGAAATCGCTCACCACGGGCACCCACTCCTGATTGCCGCGCTCGACCTCGTCGAGTCGCTTTTCCAGCGTGGCGGTGTAGTCGTCGTCGGAGATGACCTTGAAGTGGTCGACCATGATCGCGTTCACGGCCTCACCTATCCGAGTCGGGTGCAGGCGGCGCTCCTTGATCTCGACGTATCCGTGGTCCTTGATCGTCTCCACGATGGGCGCGTACGTCGACGGCCGGCCGATTCCGCGCTGCTCGAGCTCCTTGATCAGCGTCGCCTCCGAGTAGCGCGGCGGCGGCTGGGTGAAGTGCTGCTCGGGCTTGATGCCGTGGTACTGGAGGTCCTCGCCCGCGGCCAGGTCGGGTAGGTCCGTCTCGCCGTTCTCGTCGCGCTCCCACACTTTGTAGAAGCCGTCGAACGCCAGCACCGAACCCGTGGCTCGGAAGATGTAATCCCCACCCTCGATCTCGACCTGCGTCTGGTCGTAGACCGCGGGCGCCATGCGGCTGGCGACGAACCGGCGCCAGATCAGGTCGTAGAGCTTGAACTGGTCGGCGCTCAGGTGCCTGCGGATCGACTCCGGGGTGCGGCTGACGTCGGTCGGGCGGATGGCCTCGTGGGCGTCCTGAGCCCCTAGGCTCGCCTTTGCCGTTCTCGGGCCTCCGACATATTTCTCGCCGTACTGCTCCTTGACCAGGCCCTTGACCTTGGCCTCGGCCTCAGCCGAGATCCGGGTCGAGTCCGTGCGCATGTAAGTGATCAAACCGGTCGAGCCCTCGTCGCCCAGCTCGATGCCTTCGTACAGCTGCTGCGCGATGCGCATGGTGTTCCGCGGGCGGAAGCGCAGCCGGCTGGAGGCGTCCTGCTGAAGGGTCGAGGTGATGTAAGGCAAATAGGAGCTCTTGGTCCGGCGCTTCTTCTCCACGCCCAGGACCCGGTAGGTCGCGCCGTCCATGGCGGCGACGATCGCGTCGGCCTCCGCCTGCGTCTTGACCTGAAGTTTGGGCTCGGCGTCAGCGCTGCCCTCGACGTTTCGAGGGCGGTTGAGGCGTGCCAGGAAGCGGCGCTCGTCGGCGAGCTTGGACAGCTCGATGTCGATCGTCCACGACTCGACCGGGACGAACTTCCTGATCTCCTCCTCGCGGTCCACGACCAGGCGTAGGGCCACCGACGAGACGCGGCCCGCGCCGATCCCCTTCTGGACCTTGCTCCACAGGAACGGGCTCAGCCGGAAGCCGACCAGCCGGTCGACCACGCGGCGTGCCTGCTGGGCGTTGACCAGCCGCATGTCGATCTCGCGCGGAGCCTCCAGCGCTTTGCGCACGGCGTCGGCGGTGATCTCGTGGAACTCGATGCGCTTCGGGGAGCGCAGCTTGAGCACCTCGGACAGGTGCCAAGCGATCGCCTCGCCCTCCCGGTCCGGGTCGGAGGCCAGGATGACGTTCTGGCGGTCTTTCCTCGTCGCCGAGGTCAGCTCGCTGATCGTCTTGCGCCGGCTTTCGACCACCTCGTAGTGCGGCTTGAAGCCGGCCTCAACATCCACCCCCATCTCCTTCGCGGGGAGGTCGCGGACGTGGCCCATCGAGGCGAGGACGTCGAAACGGTCACCCAGGAACCGCTTCAGCGTCCGCGCCTTGGCCGGCGACTCGACGATGATCAAACCCTCGGACATTGCTCTCCCTATATTCCCCAAAGGCCGATTTACTTCCCTAGTCGGCCTTCCGGGCCTCTGAGGCGGGCAATCCTACGCTCAGTCTTTGCCGGTTCGCAATGCCCTTACAAAACCCGCCCCGTGACGGCGCACAGCGCCGTCGAGCTCCAGGGAGGTGAGCCGGCCGAGCACCTCGGCGACCGGCAGATGCAGCTTTCGGGCCAGGTCGGCCGTGCTGACGGCCAGCACGTCGGAGAGGTGCAGGAGGATGCCGTCGCGCTCCTTTGGCAGTCCGAATCCGAGGCGTTTGGGGGCGCCCAGCGGGTCGTCCAGGACCTCCCGCCCGACCCCCAGCGCGGCCAGGATGTCGCGGGCGTTCTGGACCAGGCCGGCTCCGTCGCGGATGAGGGCGTGGGTGCCCACCGAGAGCGGCGAGAAGATGCTCCCGGGCACGGCCATTACCTCTTTATGTAGGTCGAGCGCGGCCTCGGCTGTGATCAGCGCCCCTGACCCCTGCACCGCTTCCACCACGACCACCACGTCGGACAGGGCCGCCAACGTGACGTTGCGAGCCGGGAAGTTGCGGCGGCGTGGAGATGTCCCATTTGGGAACTGACTGACGAGCGCACCGCCGGCAGCGACGATCTCCTCGGCGAGGCGAAAGTGCGCGGCTGGATAGACGATGTCGACGCCGGTGCCCATGACCGCGACGGTGACTCCGCCCCCGACGAGCGCGCCGCGATGCGCGGCGGCATCGCAGCCGAGCGCAAGGCCGCTCACCACGACTACTCCAGCTCGGGCGAGGTCCGCGGCGAGCTGCTCCGCGACCGCCTCGCCGTAAGGCGACGGGCGGCGCGAGCCGACGATCGCCACGCGCGGGCCGTCTGGTGGTGGCCACCGCCCGCGCGCGTTCAGCGCGTTGAGGTCAAGCGGCAACGTCATGAAGCCGATAACCGAGCGCCTCGAGGACATGGCGGTCCGCGATCAACTCGGCGCCCTCGAGGTCGGCCGCGGTTCGCGCCACGCGCCACGCCCGATGGAAGCCGCGAGCCGTCAGCCCTTTCTGCTCCGACCAGCGCTCGAGGGTGCGTCGGGAGCCGGGCTCCATGGCGGCAAGGTGGCGCAGCTTGCTCGGTTTCAGCTGGGCATTGAGGCAACCTTGCCGTGTCTGCTGACGCGCCCTCGCCGCCAATACTCGCTCCCTGACCGCCTGCGACGGCTCTCCTCGCGGCTCGGCGGCCAGCTCGGCGAGCGGTACGCGACGCACCGCGACCTGGAGGTCGATGCGATCGAGAAGCGGGCCGGACAGGCGACGCTGATAGCCATCGACGACCGCCTGCGTGCAGCGGCAGGTGCGTACTGGGTCGCCAAGCCATCCGCACGGACAAGGGTTCGTGGCTGCCACCAGGGTGAAGCGCGCCGGGTACGTGACAGAGCCGCCCGACCTGGTGATCGTGACCCGTCCCGTTTCCAGCGGCTGCCGCAGTGCCTGGAGAACTGGAGCCTGGAACTCGGCGAGCTCGTCGAGGAACAGGACGCCATGGTTGGCTCGACTGATCTCGCCCGGCATCGCGAACCCCGAGCCGCCGCCGATCAGCCCGGCCATGGAGACGCCGTGATGAGGGGCGCGGAATGGGCGCGTCCAGTCAAGCGGTCGACCTGGCAAGAGGTCGCCGAGCAAGCTTCTGACCTGCGCCACCTCGAATGCCTCCGCCAGCTCGAGCGATGGCAGGATGCCAGGCAGGCAGCGGGCGAGCATGGTTTTCCCGGAGCCGGGCGGGCCGCTCAGAAGCAGGTGGTGGCCTCCCGCGGCGGCGACCTCGATCGCCCGCCGCGCTTCCTCCTGGCCGTGGACCTCGGCGAGGTCGTTCTCGAGAGCGCCAACGCTCGCATCGAGGGCGACCTTGGTGAACGGTTGCGGCGTGATCTGGGCGTTGCCCACGACATGCGCAAACACGCCTGCCAGGTGTTCGCACGGGATGACCTCGAGACCTTCTATCAATGCAGCTTCGCTCGCATCGGCGGCCGGCACGAAGACGCGATCGAAGCCAAGCTTCTTCAGGCAGCGAGCAGCTACCAGCACACCGTCCACGTGCCGCACGGCGCCGTCGAGCGCGAGCTCGCCCAGGAAGGCGCTGCGAGCGGGCGCCCTCTTCCCCACTTCCGCCAGCGCGATGGCGATTGCAATCGGCAGATCGAGCCCACTGCCTTCTTTCCGCATCTCCGCGGGTGCGAGGTTGACCGTCAGCCGTTTGCGCGGAAAATCCAGCCCGCTGTTCTTGATCGCCGACCGGACGCGCTCGCGCGCCTCCTTGACCGAGGTCGCGGCCAGGCCGACGAGAAAGAACTTGGTCTCTCCGTTGGCGCTGTCGGCCTGAACCTCGACACGGCGCACCTCAAGGCCGGCGAGCACGCAGGAGTCGACGGTGGCGAGCACAGGGCGACGTTAGCCGGACGATTTCGCGATGACAGCCCAGGGTGTTAAGAACGCGCGAACGTCAGAGGGCCTAGCCTCAGCGGCCGATAGGTCCGGCGAGCCGGGCTTCTAAGTCGGCGGGGGCACGAGCTGTGGAATGACGAAGCCGGGAGGCGGCGGCACTACCTCAAAGAAGGCTGTCTGGATTAACTCGCCGTCCACCCTCATCTCCCAGCGGTACCCGCCATTCTTGAGTTGTAGTCCGAACATCGGCACGGCAAGAGCCGCGTCCAACGTGCTGCCAGGTGTCATTCCCGGTGGCCGTCCGGCCTCGAGTTCACCGTCTGCGCGAATTGGTGGACCGCTGGGCCCGAGCACAGGCTGGTCGTCCTCGGTCATCAGAGCCAGAGAAAACTTCACCTTTTGGTTAGCCATGTGCCATGGCAAGTTCAGCTTGATCGCGAGAACCATGTTGACTGGTTGACCCCAGCTATAAGCTCTGGAGAATCCACCCCCCACGATGTAGAGCTTCCCTCCGACTTCCTGAGCGAAGTCGCAGATCATAAGCGTAGCCGTCGGGGTACTGACCCCGCGATCACGCGGTATGTGCGGGGCTCTCCCTTACTGACGAGCTCGCTGAAGGCGCTGCTGAGATCGCGCCGATGCTCCAATTGGTTGCGGCAGGGCGCACAAACGTATTTACAACTTCGCAGCGGAACGGCGCGTGACGGGCACTACCTGACGCGTTCAGAACGGGCATGGTCCGGTTGAATCCGAAAATGGTTACACGGAGGTCTCCCAGGTCTTAGAATTCACCACGGCCGCCCTGAGCAAGGAAACCCTCGACTTCCGCTATCAGTTCGTCGTCGGTCATAACCTCTCCTTTATACCCCGAACTAGATACCGACAGTCTTCCGGTGTCCAGTCGCTCGTTTGGTAGCCCCGCTCGTCGAGGCGCCGACCGATTCTGACATGGAAATTGCGCTCGCTCCATGTGTATTCGCTGCGAACTCCAAAGTCTCGGCGCTCGGCCTCTTCGGCCAGGGCGAATTCGATCGCCATCCCCGCTCCTCGCGCTTCGTCGAGCTGGCGGCTCCCAACTACCTTGACCTCAACGCAATCGAGGCGAACGTAATAAGAGGCAGCGGCGACAATTTCTTCATTTCGGACCGCGACAACACACCGCGCGTGCCGGACCGAGAACCACATGTACGCAAGCCCCCTCCGGTGTTTGTCGGTGCGTCTTTCCGGCGGGTAGTAGTCGCTTTCTTCTCGGTAATGTTTCGCGGCCGCGACCCACGCAAGCCGTTGAGTGGCGGGATGAGGCGGCATCTTGGTCGACCCACCGCGCTCACGGAACTCGCTGATATATGCGGCCATTTCGTAGACCGTGACCAGTGTCGGGGCCACTCTCGGTGAGTGTAAGTGCCACCCGACGGCCCATGGTGTTAAGAACGCGAGGACGCTAAGGCGGGATCGCGATCAGCTCTCGATCCTGCGCGAGCTCTAGCGTCCAGCCCTCTTCGTGCACCAGCCGATGATGCCGGCGACATAGAAGGATCAGGTTGTCAAGCGTGGTCGGACCGCCATCCGCCCAATGTTTGATGTGGTGCGCATCCGTCCACGCCGGCGGGCAGTCACAACCAGGAAACCGACAGCCCTTGTCTCTAGCGATCAATGCGCGCCGCGTGGCACCGGGCACCACGCGGGTGGTGTGGTCGGCCTCGCCGTCGATGATGGGCGTGATCGCGGCGTCGCACGCGAGGCGGCGGGCGGTCTCGGCAGGAATCGGCTGCGACCACTCGAGCTCAGCCGCCATCGAGCCCGGCTCCTTGCTCAGGGTCGCCATGTCGACGCTGACCGCCAGGTGCGGCTTCTGACCTCCGACTTCGGGAAGCTGCCCACCATCTAGCTGCCGGCGCGCCATCTCGACAGCTGCATCGGCCCGGCGCTGCGTCGCGCTCCGTTCGTCGCCTTCGCGCCAAGGTCCCATGATCGAATCCAAGGCCGTGTTGAGGACCGCGCCGCCTTCGGCGTCGAGCCACCCGTCGATCCGGTAGACGCCATCGAAGGTCTGGCTCAAGTGAAGGAAGCGCCGGCTGTTCGCCTTGTTGGCTTCGCTTAGAACTCCGTCAGGCTCGAGGCAGTGCTTCAGGTTCCAGATCGCCCGCTGCAATCGCCAGGGACAGACCTCCTTGGACACGTCGACCAGGATCGTCTCCCCTTGAGCGTCGAACTTCTCGCCGAGCTGGCCTGCGGTCTCCGCGATCAGGGCCACGTGCCGGTAGCTGATGTCGCCATCGGCGAGGGCCTGCTCGGTCTGCGGCAGAGCCGCCAGCTTGCGCGAGATCGCGACCCGTTCCGAGGCCGTTGTTGTCGTCAGGTTCAACCGCCAGCGCAGCCACGCCCGCGCAGAGAGTGCGCCTGAAGGTGCGTAACCCCGGCCGGTGTCGAAGCGGCGGAGCCGGCGCAGCCCTTCGGCCTGGACGCGGTTGCAGATGCGCTGGAGCGCGATCTGGTCCTCTCCCATCGACCCTGCGGGAAGCGAACTGAGGTCCTCTGATGAAAGGCGATTGAGGAGCGAATTGATCTCTTCGAAGACCTCCTGCGAGGTCCAATTCCCCCGCTCCCCATCCACAGAACACATGTTTGTAGTGTAGCGAAACTATGTTCGGTGTCAAGCATTTGCGAGGTTAATTTCGCCGAAAGTCACCGCACCACAACGCGTACCACCTTCGTTTCCGGACATGCCCCAACTCCGTCTTCCCAGTCCCCGCGTTGGAAGAGTGAATTCTGCTGCACGCCCCTCTCCCTAGCCCTCTCCCCTGCGGGGAGAGGGGATTCCTGCTTCCCGACCCCTAACCCTCTCCCCTGCGGGGAGAGGGGATTCCTGCTTCCCGACCCCTAACCCTCTCCCCTGCGGGGAGAGGGATTCTCAGGCCAGCCGGGGCTCAGGCCGCCAGCGACCGTCCTCCTCGAGATACCCCGCGGGCTGGTCAGGCTCGTGGCTCAACACCAGGAGCCATCGGTGCTTCTGCGCCTCATCGAACAACCGCGCCTTCTCCTCGAGCACCCGCAGCGGGTCGATGTCGGCCGACATCGTCCACGGCACGCGCAGGTGCGGCGTCTGGCACACGAGGTCACCCGTCACCGCGCACGCGAGCTCGCCCGAGCGCAGCACCATGACCTGGCTGCCCGGCGTATGCCCGCCGACATGACGCACATGAACGCCCGGCATCACCTCCGCGTCGCCATCCAGGAACTCGACCAGGTTGTTGCCGTCGGCGAGCGGCGTGAAATCGTCGGTGATGTAGGTGGCCTGGCTCCGCAGGTTCGGGCTCAGCGCGAAGTCCCACTCGCTCCGCTGGATGAAGTGGCGCGCCTTCGGAAACGTGAGCTCGAGGCAACCGTTCTCACGCCGCGTGAGGCCGCCCGCATGGTCCC
Source organism: Candidatus Dormiibacterota bacterium (assembly GCA_955652585.1). Taxonomy (GTDB): domain Bacteria; phylum Chloroflexota; class Dormibacteria; order Dormibacterales; family Dormibacteraceae; genus UBA10449. The sequence continues at coordinate 25,874 of CATPBF010000058.1, forward strand.
AGTGCAGATGAGTCGTGATCACCGCGTCGACCTCGTCCGGTCGGATGCCAATCCTCTTCAGCGAGTGCAACAGCCCCTCGGGCTCACGCAGATCGACCTGCCGCGCTCGCTTCTCGCTCAGCTTGGTGCCGATCCCGGTTTCGCACACGATCACTCGCCCGTTAACGCGCGCGATCAAACCCACGCAAGCGCAGTCGATCATGTTGTTGCCGTCGGCCGGCTTCTGCTTCTCCCATAGAACCTTGGGGACGACGCCGAACATGAGACCGCCGTCGGCCTTCCATCGGCCGGCGATGAGTATGTACAGCTCGAGGTCACCCAGCCTCATGGCTCACTAATATGCAGCCACAGTGGACGTTGCGGCGATCCAGACTTCAAAGCTGTCGAAGAACTACGGCCTGGGTCGCGGCCTCTTCGACCTCGACCTGCACATAGAGGCGCAAGAGGTTTTCGGCTTCCTGGGCCCAAATGGAGCCGGCAAGAGCACCACGATCCGCTGCC
>CATPBF010000059.1 GCA_955652585.1 Candidatus Dormiibacterota bacterium
GGTGCGTCCGGGCGATGCCGAGCTTGCAGCGGTCGGCAGCGTCTTTGGCCGTGATGTCCCGGTCGCCGAATACGACGCTGCCGGCATCCGGGCGCAGAGACCCGGCCAGCACGTTCAGGAGCGTGGTCTTGCCGGCGCCGTTCGGACCCACGATGCCGACCGCCTCGCCCCGCTTCAGGGCGAGATCGACACCGTCGAGGACCGCGAGCGCGCCGAACCGCTTATGAACGCCGACCGCGGCCAGAACCGTTGCCGGTCCGGCCTCCACCCTTTACCCCTGGTATGGCTGCAGGGTGCCCGCGATCGGCACGTTGGGGTCGGAGGAGTTCTCGCAGATCACGAAATCGATCGGCCATTTGGAGACGCGCTGTTTCCATTGGCCGCCTATGATCGGCGTGGTCTGCACGTTCGGAATCGGCGCGCCGGCGAAGGTCGGGGGCTTGGTCCAGTCCAGGTGACCGACGATGGTGTCGACTGAGAGCGTCTTCATGGTGTCGGCTACCTTGGGTTTGTTCTTCGGGTCGCCGCTGGCTTTGAGCACCGCCGCCGCGACGTCAAACAAGGAGAGGCTCGCACCCAGCTGCTGGTTCCACTGCTTGCCCGACGCCGCCTCGTATCCGTCGCCCAGCTGCTTGCACGTGACGCCGGTGAGCGTGGATTTGTAGGGCCAGGTTGGCGCCCAGTAGACACCTGACGCGAGGCCATTGCCGATGGCGCCGAGAGAAGTGACCTGCGATGGGAACAGGCCGGTCTTCGCGATCTGCCCGATCTTGACGTGGGACGTATAGCCCTGCTGCTTGGCCTGGTTCCAGAACGTGGCGAAGTCGGGAGGGATCGGAAAAGTGTTGAAGATCTGGCAGTCCTCCCGAATGAACCTCGCGATCTGGGCCGAGTAGTCGTTGGTCCCGTCCTCGTACGGTCCCGGGTCCACGATGGTGTAGCCGGCAGCTTTCAGCGCGGGGCCCAACGCTTGTCGTATGGCGTTGCCGTCCGCGTCGTTCGGCCACATCACCCCGACCTTCTTATTGGTCGGTACCTGCGGCCACAGGTGTGTGTATGCGTTGAAGAACTGCTCGACTCCAAAGCAGTAGTGCCATATGTATTTGAAGGTCGTGCTCTGGCCGATCTGACCGCCAAGGCCGAGGTACCACGCCTGCCACGGGACGACCGTCGAGATGCAGGGGACCCCTGCGGCCTCACAGGCCGCAGAAACCCCGTTGACAGTTTCCGGTGTGGATGTCGTCAGCATCAGGTCCACCTTCTGACCCAAGATGAGGTCGTTGGCGACCTGGGCGCTGACCGAAGGAGTGGACTGGCTGTCGCGCGAGATGATCTCGACCGAGTAGCTCGTGCCCCCAATTGAAAGGCCGCTCGACAATGCTTTTCGAGCCAGCCCGATCACGTACGAGTCGGGCTCGCCGAATCCTGAGGTCGCGCCGGTGATTGGGCTGACGTATCCGATCTTGATCGACCCGCTGGGTGTGGACGACGAGGAGCTCAAGCAGGATTCGAGCACGCTTGGCATCGCCAGGCCGCCGAGCACAAGGCCGGTCCCTTTGAGCATTTCGCGCCTGGTGATGGCGGCGGACAAACCCTTTCTCTTGCTCACCTGACTCCTCCTTCCCAAACTGGGTTCAGGCCAACGCAAAACCAAATGCTCCGTGTACCGACGATTGGAGTTTGAGTCAAGCCATAATGCCCGTCAAGGGTGTCTGGCTCACACCGGGACTGCGAACCACCGTACCTGTACGCCGACTACCGCTCCACCGTCCGGCGAGCGCCGACACGCGAGCTGGTCAGGCTTCCGCCGGAATGGTTCCACGAGTTGCCCGGCCCCGTGTTTGGGCGCGTGCCGGTGCTCCCAGGCGACGCCGACCTGACCCGCCGGCATGATGGAGAGCCGCTCGGCGAACGGATCGTCGTCAGCGGCCGCGTCGTCGACAGCGACGGGCACCCGGTGCCTCACACGCTCGTGGAGGTGTGGCAGGCCAACGCCGCCGGGCGATACGTGGACCCCGCGGACGACCACCCCGCGCCGCTCGACCCGAACTTCACCGGCGCCGGCCGTTGTCTGACCGACGGGCAGGGGAGATACCGGTTCGTCACGGTCAAACCCGGCGCATACCCGTGGCGCAACCACGAGAACGCCTGGCGCCCCGCGCATATCCATTTCTCGCTGTTCGGCCCGTCGCTCGAAAGCAGGCTCGTGACCCAGATGTACTTTCCGGGTGACCCGTTGATCCCTTTCGACCCGATCCTCCAATCGATACCCGACCAGCGTGGTCGCGATCTGCTTGTGGCCGCCCTCGACCTCGGAATCACCGAACCGGAATGGGCCCTCGGCTACCGATGGGACATCACCCTGCGTGGTCGGAACGCCACGCCGCGAGAGCTTAGTTGAGCGAACGCCGGCTACCGACGCCCTCACAGACGGTGGGCCCATTTTTCGGATACGCCCTTCCGTTCGAGGATGGTCATGACGCAGCCCGCGATCAGGCCGGGGTGAGAGTCGAGGGCCAGTTGCTGGATGGAGCCGGCGAACCGGTGCCGGACGGGCTGGTGGAAATGTGGAGCGGGCAGCAGTTCGCGCGCTGTCGGACGGACGCGGAGGGCTTGTTTCACTTCACCGTCGTCAAGCCGGCTCGCGGATCGTCTCCTGATGGTCAGGCGCCATATCTCGACCTGGCGATCTTCGCTCGTGGCCTGCTCCGCCACCTGGCGACCCGCATGTACTTTCCAGACGAGGAGAAGGCGAACGCAAGCGATCGCGTTCTCAACCTCATCGACCCGCCTCGCCGGCATACGCTGATCGCGCAGTCCGAGCAGCAGGGGGGTGCGCCGGGACCTGGCTTCGCCAGGCCCGCGCCCCAATGGGGGATTCCCCCCTCAAACACGACGGTGCTGCGTTTTGACATCCGGCTGCAGGGTGAATCCGAGACGGTGTTCTTCGTCCTCTGACCAGGACCGGGAGGAATTGAAGTGACTGACCAAAAGCGGAGTGGGATGGAGGTCCGACGCGAGGTGTTGGGGAACGCGTACGTAGATCGGGCGGAAGCGAGCCGCACACCTCTGACGGATGAGTTCCAGGACCTGATCACGCGCTACGCCTGGGGCGAGATCTGGACGCGAAGTGGTCTCGACCGGCGCACGCGCAGCTGCATCTCGGTGGCGATGCTGGTTGCGCTCAACCGCAATGAAGAGTTGGCGGCGCACATCCGCGGTGCCTTGAGGAATGGGGTCACGGAGGACGAGCTGAAGGAGGTTCTGCTGCAGACGACGATCTACTGTGGGGTGCCCGCCGCCAACAGCGCGTTCGGGGTCGCGGCCAGAGTCCTCGCGGAGGCCCGGTGACGACGACCTGGCGAGCCGAGGTCGTTGGCAGCCTCCTGCGACCGCCCGACCTGGTCGGCGCCCGCAAGCGGCTGGATTCCGGCGAGATGACGCCGGCGGAGTTCAAGGCGATCGAGGATGCGGCGGTCCGGTCCGCGATCGAGCTCCAGCAACGGGCCGGCATCGATGTGGTGACCGATGGCGAGCTCCGTCGCTACGCCTTCTACGGCAACCTTATCGACGCCTTCGAGGGATTCGACCGCGAGGGCGGCTGGGCGATTCCCTTTCGGGATGAGAGGGGCGAGCAGCTGATCCTGAAGCGCCCGGTGGTGGTGAGCCGGCTGCGCTGGAAGCGAAGCATGTGCAGCGAGGAATGGACGTTTCTCCGGTCCACGGCCGGCGGTCCCTGCAAGGTGACGATGATCAGCGCTCAGCAGGCTGCCGCCTACTACGACCCCGAGAAGTCGAAGGGGGCCTACGCGACCCGCGACGAGTACCTCGCGGACGTGGTCGACCTCTCCCGGCGCGAGGTCGATGAATTGGTCCGCCTCGGCTGCTCGTACATCCAGATCGACGCGCCGCAGTACGGAGCCCTCCTCGACCCTGCCATGCGGGAGGGCTACCGTCAGCGGGGGAGCGACCCCGAGGAGCTGATCGACCGCTGCATCGAGCTCGACAA
>CATPBF010000060.1 GCA_955652585.1 Candidatus Dormiibacterota bacterium
AATACATACTCTCATTTCGGAGCTGGAGGGTCTGGCGGCGAGGAAGTTCGACGCGACTACGTTCTTGCCAGGCAAGCCTATTGGGTGCTGGTCACCAACTATCTCCTGGATCTCGGCTTTACGGAAGAACAGACTCAATCGTTGGTATCTCGGAATCAGATTTTCCAGCACGACCTAAGGCCCGAGTGGATCGACCTGTGACTCGGTCGGCCGTTTACCTACGCCGGCCGGGGATCTTTCCCTTCTCGATCAGGTCGATCATCGGCGCGCGCCGTGGCGCAGCATGGCGGCAGCTCAATGTCGCTAGGGCGAAGACGCGCCGCAGCATGGTCGGCGTGATCCCTTAGCCATCGGTAATGTTCGAGTTCGCGCTTCGGGTCTGGATTCATGGGGAATTACTCAAGAGTGACAGAGGAAAACGCGGAGTTCGAAATCCCGCCTGAGCTACTCGAGCAGCTCGAGCAATTCCGAGAGCTGCGGTCGGCGCTCGCGCCCGTTATTGAGGCTCGCCTTACAGGTTTGAATGCCGCCTTGGAGTCGATGCAGCCTGCGATCAAGGCAGCCCAGGCAGCAGGGCGTGCGCTTCAGGGATTCCAAACAGCGTTCGAAGGGCTGCCAGACCTGAAAGAGACTCTCCGGTCGGGCCTGCGCCGTGCATACGCTCCGAACTGGGATCCGGATACGGTTCGCCTTCGGTCCATACGTGCCATCGTCGCCGAAGATGGCATCCCAATTGTCTGGCTGCCCCGCGACGCGATCGTTACGGAACTCATGGCCGTAAGCACACGAGACGGGCGACTCAGCGTCCTCAGCGTCCGTGACGCAGAAATCATCGAGGACTGCACCCGGTGTCTCGGAGACTGCTCAGCCACAGAACTTGCAGAAGCTGTGACGCTTGCCAGGCGAACAATTGAGGCGTATGTCGCGGGTCTCTACGAACCCGCACAGGCCTTGGCGGTGCTAATTGCGGAAGCCATCATCACCGACTATGTCGCGGGCGGGCCAGGGCCCGGTTCGTATAAGAAAGCAACCCAGATCGCGAAATTTCATGGCTCCATCATGCTGGCGGAACTACGAAGGGCAGCGGCGATCGCGCCGATAGACCGCTTCTATACCGAGTGGTACGCAGCCAGTGGCATCCCGCCGCCGGCAGAACTGAGTCGACACGTCAGCGTGCATCACCCTACCTTGCAGCAGTACTCGCGATCTAACGCCTTGCTTGCGGTGATGCTTCTCGTCTCGTTGCTCCGTGAATTCACAGAGCGGGAGGACGCGTCAACCGACTCGGAGTAGGGTCCTTGTGTCCACGGGAGCGGTCAGCGGCGTGTCACATAGTCTCCGTGCAAGCGTGGTCTTGATAGATTCCGTAGCCCTTGTGGTCTCTGTAGACTCTCTTGACCGCTCTGGTTAGACGCGGTCTTACAGTCGATGTGGCCGAACGCAGACGAGCTGACCCGCAACATCCTCAATGAGGCTCTGACCGGCCTTCTGAAGGGAGACAGTAAGCTCGGCGTACTGGAGAAGACTTGATCGAGATGCGTACTGGAGAGCCCTCGGCTTCGCGGTCGGGGTTCTTTTCGTATTCGAAACGGTGTAGGTGGGTCGAGGGCGGACTGTAAGCCGGGTTCTGTGTCCCTTGCGGGACGGCGACCATCTGTCTGGGACGCCGGTTGCCCGGCGCCTCTAGCGACCGATACCCGAGGGCTCGGCGAGCCGCCGTGAACGCCCTCCTATTTGGTCTTGCTCCGGGCGGGGTTTACCTGGCCGGCCGGTCACCCGGCCGCCGGTGGGCTCTTACCCCACCTTTTCACCCTTACCTGACAGCTCGTCTCCGGAGACACGCACTGCCCGGCGGTAATTTTCTGTGGCACTTTCCTTCGGGTCGCCCCGACTGGGTGTTACCCAGCGCCCTGCTCTGTGGAGCCCGGACTTTCCTCCAACGCTATTTACTTCGCCGGCGGTCGCCCGTCCGCCTCGGCCCGCATGAATTCTACCCAGACGCCCGGGGCTTCTTAACACGCTCGACATGCTCATCGATCGCCCGGTTGGCCATGGCGTCGGCACCCTTGTTGTGATCCCGCTCGACGTGAGCGATGGTCCACTTGTCGTCAAACTGCTTCAGGAGCTCCATCGTCTGCTCATGAAGCTTCTGCAGCTCTGGCTTCTTGACGCGGTACTTGCCTTTGACCTGCTCCACCACCAGGTTCGAGTCGAGGAAGATTTCGAGGCGGTCCGGGTTCCACGGGGCCACCGCCTTGAGGCCTTCGATCAGCGCGTGGTATTCAGCTTCGTTGTTGGTGGCGATGCCGAGGTACCGATGCAGGCCGCGCAGGCGCACTTTCTGGTCGTCTTCGATGACGACGCCGAGGCCGGCCGGACCCGGGTTGCCGCGCGCCGCGCCGTCTGTGTAGAGGTGAAGGATCTTCCTCAGGCGAGCACCAGGATCCGGCCGCAGTGCTCGCAGTGGACGATCTCATCCCCCTGGCGGAGCATCTGCATGCCCCGGGACGTCACTGTGACCCGGCACGCCGTGCACTGGTTGTTCGCGACCTCGGCCACCGCCGGCTGCACCCGCTGCCGCGTGTAGGCGGTGCGCGCCGCAGGCAGCACCTCGTCCCAGATCTGTTCTTTAGCGGACTCGACCTCGGCAAGCTCGGAGCGAGAGGCTTCCAGCTCGGCTCGCAATTCCGGGGCCTCTGCCGCGGCCCGCGCGCGTGCCGCCTCGAGCTCGGCGGTGGCGGAGCTCATCGTGTCGTCGGCGATCTCGACGTCCTCCATCAGCTGGAGTTCGGCGTCCTCCTCCTCTACGAACCGCGCCTTCATATGCTTGACCTCTTCCGACATCTGCATGAGCTCGGTCGGGTTGCGGATGCGCCCGCTCATCAGCTCCTTCTCACGTGATCGCAGCCTGCTCCGGTGGTCCTCGCGCGCGCGATCCGACTCGTGGAGCCGTGCCGCGACAGCCTGTTGCGCGGCCCCGGCCGCTTCGAGCTTCTCCTCGAGCTGCACCACCTCCGGGTCAGACGCCAGCGCGGATTCGATCCGCTCGATGTTGTCGCGCAGCACCCGCTCGCGGTCAGAGAGTCGCTGGTGCTGGAGGAGGAGCTGGGCGGGCTTCGGCATCGTCTACGAGAGCTCGCTCAATCCAGCACGACCAGCACCTGGCCCTCTTTGACCACTTCGGTCTCCTTGACGCGGATCTCGCGGACGGTGCCGGCGCGTGGCGCCGTGACCGAGATCTCCATCTTCATCGACTCCAGGATCAGGAGGACATCGTCCTCGGCGACCTTGTCTCCTGGCTTCGAGGTGATCTTCCACACGCTGCCCACGAGCTCCGCTTTGACTTCAATCACGCCCCTCTCCCTAACCCTCTCCCCTGCGGGGAGAGGGGATTAAGGCCGGTCGTGGCGTCGGGTCCAGGCCCAGCTGCGTTCTGGCCTCGGCGACCGAGGCGACCTCGCGGCCGAGGTCGCGGCACAGGCGTGCCGCCTTTTCGACCAGTTCCCCGTTGCTCCTCGCCATCCTCCCCCCCTCGATGTAGAAGTTGTCTTCGAGACCCACCCGAACGTTGCCGCCCATGGTGAGCGCCGCCGCGACGAGCGGCCACTGGTTGAGGCCGATGCCGATGACCTGCCAATGCGATCCGGCGGGCAGGCCGTCGACCTGGTCGACCAGGTGGCGCGTGGTGCCCGGGATGCCGCCCAGCACACCCATGATGAGGCTGAACTGAAACGGAGGTTCGAGCGCCCCCATGTCGATGAGGGGGCGGGTGTTGCCGATGTGGCCGGCGTCGAAGCACTCCATCTCCGGCCGCACGCCGGCGCCCTTCATGGTCTCGAGGAAGAACTGGATGTCGTGAAACGGATTGGCGAAAACGTGATCGTGATAGAAGGCCTTGCGCTTCTCGGAGTAGATCGCGTAGTTCATCGAGCCCATGTTCAGGGCCGCCATCTCCGGCCGGAGCTCGCGGATGTGCGCCACCCGCTCTTCGGGTGGGATGCCGATGGCGCCGGTCGAGAAGTTGATGATCACCTCGGATCGCGCGCGGACCTCGGCGAAGATTTCGGCGAAGGTCTCAAGGTTCCAATCCGCCGCGCCTTCTGCCGTCCGCGCGTGGATGTGCACGATCGCCGCGCCCGCCTCGGCTGCGCGCTGGGCCTCCTCGGCGATCTCCTTCGGCGTGTACGGGATGGCAGGGCACTGCTCGCGGGTCGCCAGCACACCTGTGAGCGCGGCCGTGAGGACCGTTTTTGTCATACGGGGATGTTGCCGTGCTTGCGCCAGGGCCGGTCGACCTTCTTGCCGCGCGCCTGCTCGATTCCGTGCACGATCACGCGCCGAGTCTCGGCCGGATCGATCACGTCGTCGATCATCGCCCAGCCGGCCGCGACGTAAGGGCTGATCTGCTCTTTGATCGTTTCGATCATCCGCGCCCTCGTCTCCTCGGGGTTGTCGGAGGCTTCGATCTGCTTGTTGAAGATGATGTTGACTGCGCCCTCAGGCCCCATCACCGAGATCTCGGCGAACGGCCAGGCCACGATCACGTCGGGCTGGTAGCCCTTGCCGTTCATCACGTAGTACCCCGCGCCGTACGCCTTGCGCATGACGATGGTGATCTTCGGCACGGTCGCTTCCGACGTCGCGTAGAGCATCTTCGCCCCGTGGCGGATGATCCCTTCCTTCTCCACTTGCGACCCGACCAGGAATCCCGGCACGTCCATCAGGTACACGAGCGCGACGTTGAAGGCGTCACACATTCGAATGAAGCGGGCCGCCTTGTCGGCCGCGTCCGAGTCAAGGATGCCGCCCTTCTGCATGGGCTGGTTCGCGACCACACCTACCGCGTGACCGCCGGCGCGTGCGAACCCGACGACGATGTTCTTGGCCCAGGTCGCCTTGATCTCGAACCACGAGTCGTGGTCGAAGATGGCCTTCACGACACGCCGCACGTCGTAGGCGGCGCGCGGATTCGTAGGCACGATCTTCTCGAGCTCGGTCACCAACCGGTCGGGCGAGTCGCCGGTGTCGTGGTACGGAGGCGGCTCCGTGTTACTGGAGGGCAGGTAGGAGAGGAACCGGCGCACGGCGGCGATGCATTCGGCGTCGTCCTCGACCTCGTTGTCTCCGACCCCGGACTCGTAACAGTGAACCTGTGAGCCGCCCATGTCGTGGTCGGTGACCTCCTCGCCCGTGGCGGCCTTGACGAGGCGCGCGCCGCCCAGCGACATCGAGGAGGTGCCCTTGACCATGGGCACGAAGTCGGACAGGCCGGGGATGTAGGCGGTTCCCGCCGCGCAGGGACCCAGCATCGCGGCGACCTGCGGGATGACCCCGGACATGACTACCTGGTCGTAGAAGAGGTAGCCCGTACCCGCGAACGTGGAGCCGGCGGCTTCCTGGATGCGGGCGCCGGCAGAATCGAGCAGCCACACGATGGGCTTGCGGTACCTGAGGGCGAGCTCCCGCACCCGAGCGGCTTTGAACTGCTCGCCGATCGCCCCCATCGACCCCGCCATCACCGTGAAGTCGTAGGCAATCACCCAGACCTGGCGGCCGTCGACGTTGCCGTGGCCCGTGACCACGCCGTCGGCGGGCGTGCCGTCCGCATCGAACTCGCCGCCGCGGACCGGCTGCTGGTGCGCCAGCAGGCCGAGCTCGACAAAGGTGTCCTTGTCGAACAGAAGGCCAAGGCGCTCGCGGACCGTGAGCTTCCCTCGCTCCTTCTGCTTGGCGATCTTCTCGGGACCGCCCATGCCGAGGTTCTTCTTGCGGCGCGCTTTGAGATCGGCGACCTCGGCCGAGAATTCGTCGCCCACGATTGGCAATTCTATTGACGCCCGATCAGGAGGTCGGTTCGCGATCCCCATTTGTCGAGGAAGCGGTACATGTTTCGCTTCGAGAGCCGGTCGCGCTCCCCGGGCGGCATGGCGTCCCAGAGGCGGTGCTCGCCCCTCTGGATGGGCAGGCCGGCGACGGCAACAGCGCGGCCGCCGCGATCGCGCAGGCGAAAGCTGAACTCGATATCGGCGATTCGATAGAAGCGGAACTTGGGGTCGAAGCCCCCGACCCCCTCGGCGTCAGAGCGGCGGAAGGCCATGCAGTAACCCTCGATCGCGTCCACCTCGGGCCCGGCGTCCTCTTCGAACTCCTTGAGGGTGCCCGCGCCGCGGAGTCCGTACGGTCCCGCCACCACAACGGTCGGGTCCGCCAAGGCCTGAAGCAGCGGCGTGATGGCATCGCCGGTGAGCTCGACGCCAGGATCGAAGAGCACGACCACCTCGCCCGCCGCGGCCTCAATGCCCGCGTTGACGGCGGTGGCGAAACCCAACGGTGGATCGAGGGTCACCAGGCGCAGCCTTTCCGCGGTCCGCGTCTGCAGCCAGCCGGCCATACGCACGTCGCCGGAGTTGTCGACCAGCAGCGCTTCGAAGTCCGACTTGCAGTGGGTGAACACAGACAGCAGCCAGCGCTCGACGTCCGGCCGCCATCCGTGCACGACCGTCAACAAGGTGACGGCTCGGGCGATGGGCGGAGCACCTGATCGAGCGGGAGCCTCGAGCGCCTCGAGCCGGCTGCCGTCGGCGCTGTCCAGCACCTCCCAGCCGCCGGCGCGCAAACGATCCCGGACGGCGTCCGCCGCCGCGAAGTCGCGATCGCGCCTGAGCGCGACGCGCTCGGCAACCAGGCGTTCGGCCTCTGACCGGTCCGTTAGCCCTTCTTGGCTTTGACGGCGGCGGTGAGCGCGGGCACGATCTTGAGCGCATCGCCGACCACGCCGAGGTCGGCCATCTTCATGATCGGAGCCTCGGCGTCCTTGTTGATCGCGATGATGACCTTGGAAGCCTTCATCCCGACCGTGTGCTGCATGGCGCCGGAGATCCCGACCGCGATGTAGACGCCCGGCCTCACGGACTTCCCGGTCTGGCCGACCTGCATCGAGTACGGCACCCAGCCTGCATCGACCACCGCGCGGCTGGCGCCGACGGCACCCCCGAGCGCGTTGGCCAGCGCTTCGAGCAGCGGAAAGTTGTCGGGTCCGCCCATCCCTCGGCCGCCGCTGATGACGACCTTGGCGTCCTCGAGCTTGACCTTCTCGGACGCTTCCGCTACCCGCTCGATGATCTTCGCCCGCTTGGACCCGTCGCCGATCGAGACGGCGAGCTCCTTCACCTCCGCGGTCCCGCCCGACTCCGAAGGTTCGAACGACTTGGGGCGGACCAGCACGATGGCAGGCTTGCTGTTGGCGCGCATAGAGGCCATCTTCGCCCCGCCGAAATACGGCACCTTGGCTACGAAGCCGCCATCCGCCGCGGTCACATCGCCGGCGTTGGAGATGACGCCCTTGCCGAGTCGCGCCGCCAGGCGACCTGCGATGTCGCGCGAGTCGGGCGTGAACGCGAACAGGATGAGGTCGGGCTCCTCCTGCTGGTGCAAAGCGGCCAGCGCGTCGGCGGCCGGCTCCGCGATGAAGTCGTCGAACGCTTTGTCCTCATTGACGTGGACGACTTTGGCGCCGTGCTTGCCCAGGATCGCTGCGGCTGCCTTGGCGCCCGTGCCCAGGGCGACCGCTTCCACATCACCAAGCGCGCGCGCCTTCGCCATCAGCTCCAGCGCCGTCGTTTGCAGCTTGCCACCGCTGAGCTCCGCGTACACCCAGACCTTGGTCATCGCTAGACGACCTTGGCCTGAGCAAGCAACTGCAGGATCTTCTCCACAGCGGTGCCGTCGTCCTGAATGATCGCGCCGGCCTTGCGAGCCTCGGCGTCGGCCAGCCCCTCGATCGTCTCGCCCGGCTCTCCCCGCTCGACTCCGAGCTCGCCCAGCCCAACCTGTTTGATCT
>CATPBF010000061.1 GCA_955652585.1 Candidatus Dormiibacterota bacterium
GGCTTACCTCGACTTTGTCGAAGCCGTCCGATCAGGGCAGGGCGTCGCCGGCGCTCAGGCCAGGACGATCCAGGTCCCGCTCGAAATCGCCAGGGCTGCGGCCGAGGTCGCCGGCCTGGCCGAGCAGTCGGCGTCTCTGGGGAACCCCAAACTGCGTGCCGACGCGGTGGTGGCGTCGATGCTGGCGGCTGCGGCGGCAGAGGCAGCGGCGTACCTCGTCGCGGTCAACCTGGGCGAGACCGCCGACGTCCGGCTGGACGAGGCGCGGAAGCTGGCGCGGGAGGCTAGCGCGAGGCTTCGGCCGCCAGCCGCTCGAGGCTCTTCAGGTGGTCCCGGTCGTGGTCGAGCGCGACCTGCAGATAGCCGTCGACGGTGAGCTCTCCAAATTTGGCATGCACGCCCACGCGATGGCGCTCCTCTTCGCTGAGCGCGCGCACGAAGTCGATGAGCCGGTTGCGCGTTCCTGCCCATTCCGTCAGCGCCTTCTCCAACGAGATGCCTTCGAAATCTCTGTCGTCGTTGCTGTAGAACTCGAACTCTGGGCGTTCGCCCGCGGCCATCGCCCGGATACGCGGCTCGAAGCATTCCTTTTCGGTGGTCGCGAGGTGCGCCGCGATGTCACGCAGCGTCCATGCGCCGACGCGAGCCGGGTGGTCGTCTGCCACGAGCTGCGTCATCGCGACCATCAATTGCTGGCTGGCTTTGAGCTCCTCCAGCAGCGTGTCCGTCACGCGGATGGCTCGGGTTTCGTGAGCCGGTCGCGGGGGTTGGCGGCGTCGAGCTCGGCCACCACGGCGGCCAGCACCTCCGCGGGCGTGCCCGCCCTCGCTTCGACCGTGCCCCACCGCCAGCCGTCGAGGTACGCGTCCATGTCGGTCGAGCCGTCATTCATCGCGTAGGCGTCGATGGCGACCTGGAAGCGATCGGGCATCATGCGCTTGACCTGCGCGTCGCCCTCCCAAGCCTTGACCTGCGACGGAATGTGCTTCCAGTACATCACTTGATATGAGGCCATTACGTTCTCACACGGCCATCAGCTCGGCCAGGCGCGATTCCAACTCTCCCAGGCCGACGTCGTTGATCTCGAGCGGCAGCCCGAGGTAGGCGGCGATCTCTTCGGCCTTGTCCGCCAGGCGGGCGTTCGGCACCTGGCGCAGGTAGAGCAGCCCCTCGTAGTTGCCGAACAGCATCGCTTTGAGCTCCGGATACCGGTCGAGGCCGAGGCCGCGCACGACCGCACGCTCGAAGTTGCGGACCAGCCAGTCTGTGAGGAAGAACGTCGCCGGGCGCTCCTCGCTGACGCGCTCGAAGAGATCCGCGCCGGCCAGCATCTCGTAGCAGTGCGGGCCGCGCACGCGCGAGGCGCCGACCTCGTCGAGGATCGGTTCCAGCTTTCCATTCATGCCGCAGTCGCCGTAGACGACGATGAGGTGCTCGTAGCGCGGGCGTAGAACATGCAGCTTCTCGCGGAGCTCGTCGACGATTCGATTCGGGTACAGGTGCAGCAGCGCCGAGACGCCGTAGATGTCGACGTCCCAGCCGCGCCGGTCGACGATGTCCTTGACTTCTTTGCCGAGGGCGCCGCAGATCACGAAGGCGGTGCTCAACCGACGAGCTCCAAATCCGGGAAGCGCAGGACCTCGACGAACGCATCGTTGAAATCCGAGCGGCCGGAGAGCTCGATATATTCGATGCGGGACGGGAGCTCGAAGGCCACCTGTCGCTCGCGGTAGGAGAGCAGCGCGATCTTGGCTCCTTCACCCGCGGAGTTGCCGACGGCGATGATCTTGTCGACATCGACGTCCGGCACCAGCCCGATGATCTTGGCGCTCTCGGGGTTGAGGTAGGACCCGAAGGATCCGCCCAGGTAGATCTCGTCGAGCTCGGAGGCGGCGACGCCGAGGATGTTCATCAGGATCTTGATCCCGGTCGCGATCGAGCCTTTGGCGAACTGCAGCTCGCGCACGTCGCGCTGGCTGAGATAGACGCCTTCGGCGAGCAGGAACGCGCGGACGCCCTCGACTTCTATGAGGCGGCCGGCCAGCGGATGGTTCGGGACCTCGGCGGCGGAAAGCATCCGGCCCGAGTGGTCGAGGAGGCCGACGTTCAGCAGCTGAGCGACCGCATCGACCAGCCCCGAGCCGCATAGGCCGATTGGGGCCACGTCGCCTCCGATCACCTGCAGCTCGACGCGGTCGCCGAGCTGAACGCCTTCGATGGCGCCATCCGTTGCGCGCATGCCGCACTTGATCTGGCTGCCCTCGAAGGCCGGCCCTGCCGGGGCCGCGGTCGCAAGCGTGCGCTGGCTGCTCCCGATCACGATCTCCCCGTTCGTGCCGACGTCGACGAAGACGCGCATCTTGTCCTCGCGAGCGATGTTGGTCGCGAGCACGCCCGACACGATGTCGGCGCCGACATAAGCGCCGAGCGCGGGCAGCGTCTGGATATAGCCGGCCGGATGAATGTGGAGCCCAACCTCACTCGCGGGGACGCTTAGCGCATCCATGAAGGTGGGCGTGAACGGCATCATCGATATCGGGGTCGGGTCGATGCCGAGCAGCAAGTGGAGCATGGTCACATTTCCAACGACAACAGCCTCATACGTGCGCTCGGGCGAGACGCCCGCCTCGCGATACAGGTCGTCGAGGATCCCGTTCATGGTGTGCACGACAGCGGCCTTGAGCTCGTCGATGCTGTCGGCGCCGTTCATGGCGTGACTGATCCGCGATATGACGTCGGCTCCGAAGGGCGCCTGACCGTTGAGCGTCGAGCTCACGGCCGCTGCCATGCCCGTGCGCAGGTTCATCAAGGTCCCGACCAGCGTGGTCGTGCCGACGTCGAATGCGACTCCGAAGCAATCCTCGGTGGTGTCGCCCGGCTCGACCGCGACCAGGTGCTCGCCAGCCAGCACCGCAGTGACTTTGAAACCGGCATCCCGGAGCGTCTTCGGCAACGTGCGAAGAACGGGGACGCTCGCAGACATGTCGTGCCCTTCCGCGGTGAGGGCGTCGCGCAGCCGGCTGACGTCGCTGCGCTGGTCGTGGAGGTCGGGCTCCGTGAGCTCCAGGTAGACCTTGCGGACGTTGGGGTCGATGATGACAAGCCGGCTGAGGCCCATCGTCGCGGCCTTCGGCACGCGAAGCAGCTGCGGGACCTCGCAGACCATGTCTTCGTAAATCCGCGCCTGGCACGAGAGCCGCCAGCCGTTTTCGACCTCGTCCTTGCGGAGCAGCCGATGGTCCGCGGTGGTCACCTCGCTGCCGCCTTGGAGCACGCGAACCTTGCACTTGCCGCAGGTCCCGCGCCCGCCGCAGGTGGAGTCGATGGGCAGGCCGATCCAGTGCGCGGCGCTGAACAGGGTGGTTCCGGGCGGCACGCGCGTGGTCCGGTCGAAGGGCTGGTAGGTCACCTCCAGCTTGCGCTGGATCATTTAGACGAGGCCTGGGCCAGCTCCGCCCGATAGCTGGCGATCCAGCGCATCGCATACTCGTCGTGGCCGAGCAACAGGTCCCCGGCGAGCACGGCCCGGCGAACCTCGGGCACGAGCGGGTTGGTGATCGCGCAGGTCAAGCCCGCATGCATCGCCAGTGGCAGGAACGCGGCGTTGACGGTCGCCCGGTCGGGCAAGCCGAACGAAACGTTGGAAGCCCCGCACGTCATGTTGTTGCCGAGCTCCTCCCGGATCAACCTCATCGTCGCCAACGTGATCAGGCCGCACGTGGGGTCGGCCGCGACCGTCATGGCGATGGGGTCGATGATCACGTCCTCTCTTGGAATGCCGTAGTCGGCGGCGCGCTCGACGATGCGGCGCGCGATCGCCAGGCGCTCCTCGGGCACCATCGAGATTCCGGTCTCGTCGTTGGCCATACCGATCACGGCCGCGCCGTGCTTCTTGACCAGCGGCAGGATGCGATCCATCCGCTCGTCCTCCGCCGTCACCGAGTTGACGAGCGCCTTGCCTTCATATGCGGCGAGCGCGGCCTCCAGCGCCTCCATGACCGATGAGTCGATGCAGATTGGGAGGTCGCTGACCTCGGTCACAGCTTTGATCGTGGCCACCAGCAGCGCAGGCTCGTCGATCGCGGGGATGCCGGCGTTGACGTCCAGCATGTGCGCGCCGGCGGCCGCCTGCGCGATCGCGTCGGCCTGGACCCGGTCCATCCGGCCCTCCTTCATCTCGGCGGCGAGGACCTTGCGGCCGGTCGGGTTGATGCGCTCTCCGATCACGACGAAGGGCCGGTCGATCGAGATGATGACCTCGCGGGTGCGCGAGCGGAGGACCGTATCCAACGACGTCTAGTGTCCTGACCCCGAGGTCCGACGCGACGCAGGCTTCAGCGCCGTAGGCGCCCGGCCGCCTAGGACGCGAAGATGCAAGGAACTCCGGGGGCGGGACACTTATCCTTTCTTGAGCGTCTCGTCGATCAGCTTGACGGCCTGCTCCAGCGCCTGCGCGCCCTGCGAGCTCTGGCTCCTGTCGCCAACGATCTCCTTGGCCATCCGGGTGGCCATCGATGCATCGGGTGCATAGCTGTCCGCGCCCACATGCTTGGCGTACTCCGCGGTCACGGGCGCGCCACCGACCGCGATGTGCACTTTGTCTCGAAGCCCGGCCTTGGCGATGGCGTCGATGTTGACCTTGAACATCGGCATCGTCGTCGTTAGGAATGCGGAGAATCCGATGACGTCCGGCTTGTGCTGTTCGATCGCGGCGACGAACTTCTCGGGCGGCGTGTTGACGCCGAGGTCGAACACCTCGAAGCCCGCGCCCTCGAGCATGATCACGCACAGGTTCTTGCCGATGTCGTGGATGTCGCCCTTGACGGTGCCGATGACGTAGCGGCCGACCGGTTGGGCGCCGGTCTCCGCGATCAGCGGCCGCAAGATCACCAGGGCGCCCTGCATGGCGCGGGCGGCGATGAGCATTTCGGGGACGAAGAAGTCGCCCTTCTCGAAGCGCCGGCCGACCTCTTCCAGCGAAGGGATGAGTGCCTTGAACAGGATGTCCATCGGGTCCATGCCGAGCTTCAGCCCCTCTTCGGTGAGGGCCTTCACCTCAGGCGCGTGTCCGTTCAGCGTGTGGTCGAACAGTCCGGCTCGGATCTCTTCTTCTCGGCTCATCGGGCCTCCTCCCTGTTGCGCATCGCCCAACTGATGCTCAGAGTCCAACAAGAATACCCCTATCGTATTATGTTGCGCAGTGAGCAACGACCCCCGCGAAGCGGCCGTGATCCGTTCCGTGGATCGAGCGGTCGCGATCCTGGACCTGCTCGCCCACGGCGCCCGGCCGCAGAACGGCGGATCCCACGAGATCGCGGCCTTCGGCGGGTTGTCCGGCGCCGAGGTGGCGCGCGAGCTTGGCGTCCATCGCTCCACCGCGCTCCGCCTGCTCGGCACGCTCGAGCGCCACGCTCTCGTCGAGCGAGACCCCCGGACAGCCAAGTACCGGCTCGGCCGACGGCTGCCGCAGCTGGCCAGGGTCGTCACCGGTGAGCTCGACCTCCGGTCAGTCGCGCGCCCTATCTGTGAGAGCCTGGCCGCGACGACCGGCGAGACCGTCACGCTGGATGTGCTCGACGACGACGAGATCGTCCCGATCGAGCAGTGCACGGCGTCGACCGCCTTCGTCAGCGTCAACTGGCTCGGGCGGCGGACGCCGGTTCACTGCACCGCGAGCGGCAAGGTCGTCCTCGCTTTCGCGGCCGAGCCGATCCGGCAACGCTTGCTGTCCCGCGCTCTTGAAACGAGGACGCCGAGAACGATCGTCGACGTGGCCGAGCTCGAAAAGCAGCTGGCCGCGACGCGCGAGAGCGGCTATGCCCGGACGTTCGAGGAGCTCGAGGTGGGCCTGGACGCGATCGCCGCGCCGGTTTACTCAGCGGAAGGCGAGGTCCTGGCCGCGATCGACGTCTCGGGGCCTGCCCACCGGCTGCAGGCCGGCGGAGGCCCGGACTTCGTGGCCCTCACGCGTGACGCCGCGGCTGACCTTTCCCGGCGCCTCGGCTTCCGCGGCCGCCCGACCCGTTAATGCCCGGCGTTTAACCAACGCTTAACGCAAAACCACCCATACGGCGGCGATTCACTCCTTGCAATGTCTACGTGGCAGGTGCATCCTTGACGGCGATATATCGGTTGTCGCCGCACCTGGCACAGGTGCATGTCATCCGTCATTTGGGGAGAGAGGAATGAACTGGCGATATCAAATCCGTGGTCTTGGCGTGGCCGTCGCGACGCTGTTGGTAGTGGCTGCTTGCGGCTCTTCGGGCGGCGGCGGCGCCGGGGCCTGCACGACCGCGAAGACGGCAACCTCAGCGACCGCTTGTGGCGGCATGGACAGCCTCGTCGCCGCCGCGAACGCGGAAGGCAAGCTCAACGTCATTGCACTTCCGCGGGACTGGGCCAACTACGGCGCGGTCCTCGACGCATTTGCGGCGAAGTACCCCAGCATCAAGATCACATCCGACAACCCGACCGGCAGCAGCCAGGACGAGGTGAACGCGGTTCAGACGCTCGGCACGAGCAGCCGCGCCCCGGACGTGCTCGACATCGGCATGTCGGTGGCGCTGGCCAACCTCACCCTGTTCGCCCCGTACCAGGTATCGACGTGGGGTGACATCCCCACCAACCAGAAAGAAGCGACCGGGCTGTGGTTCCAGGACTACGGCGGCTACATGTCGATCGGCTATGACTCGGCCAAACTGCCAGCGATCACCTCGATGCAGGACCTGCTCGGCCCCAAGTTCAAGAGCGCGGTCGCTTTGAACGGCGACCCGACCAAAGCCAACGCCGCTCTGAACGGCGTGATGATGGCCTCGCTCGCGAACGGTGGCACCGTCGATGACGTGAGCAAGGGCGTCGACTTCTTCCACCAGCTGAAGCTCAAAGGCAACTTCGTGCCGGTCCAGGCGACCACTGCCACGGTCAAGAACGGCACCACCCCGGTCGTCTTCGACTGGGACTACCTGTCCGCCTCGCATGGCACCGACGTCCCAACCTGGAAGATCTTCGTGCCCGCGGGTGCGGTCCTGCTCGACTACTACGCGCAGGCGGTCAGCAAGACAGCTCCACATCCTGCGGCGGCGCGCTTGTGGGAAGAGTTCCTCTACTCCGACGCGGGCCAGAACCTGTGGCTCAAGGGTCTCGCGCGACCGGTCCGCATGGTCGCCATGACGACTTCTGGAAAGATCGACGCAGCAGCAGCCGCAGCCCTGCCGCCCGCGAACGGCACGCCGGTCCGCCTGACCGACGCACAGGCCACGGCGGCGAAGACATACCTCGCGGCCCACTGGGCAACGGCCATTTCTTGACAGCAGCCGGCAATCCGGCGGTAGCCGGCGTCGGCCGCCCCATCACGGGCGGCCGGCGCCTCTCCCTTACCTGGGTCGGCGCGGTCCCGTTCCTCGGGTACGTCTCGGTCTTCCTATTTCTACCCACCATCATCATCGCGGCGGGTGCCTTCCTGAGCGACAGCGGGCCGACCCTCTCCAACTTCGGCAACCTGTCGCGGTCGTACATCGTCAGCGCCACCATCAACAGTCTCATCCTCTCCGGGATTACGGCGGTCCTCGGGGCAGCCCTCGGGGCGGTGCTGTCGTACGCGATCGCGACCGGCAACCCGAACGGCGTCCTTCGCCGGGCCGCCGTTTCAGCCTCCGGCGTGCTCGCCCAGTTCGGTGGCGTCACGCTCGCCTTCGCCGCCCTCGCCAGCATCGGACCGGCAGGCATCGTTTACCTCTGGATGGCCCAGAACAATCTCGATTTCTACTCCAGCGGTACCTGGCTATACGACCTGCGGGGGCTAGAGGTGGTTTATCTCTACTTCCAGATCCCGCTGATGGTCCTCGTCTTCCTGCCCGCCGTCGACGGCATCAGGCCGCAGTGGCGCGAGGCGACCGAAAGCCTCGGCGGCAACACCTGGCACTACTGGCGTTACGTCGCGGGTCCGCTGCTCGCTCCTGCGTTCCTCGGTGCGACGCTGCTGCTGTTCGCCAACTCGCTGTCCGCCTATGCGACCGCCGCCGCGCTGATCAATCAAGGCGGCATCATCCTGCCGCTGCAGATCAGCAACGCGATCACGAGCGAGGTCGGGCTCCACGAACCGGGCTTCGCCAAAGCCCAGGCGGTGGTGCTGATCGCGATCGTCGGCATCGTCACCGCTCTGTACGCAGTGCTCCAGCGCCGTACTGGGAGGTGGCTGCAGTGAGCCGGGCGCGAAGGCTCAAGCTCCGGGTCTTTCGGATCGTGACCCTCGTCGTCTTTGGCGCCTTCTTCCTCATCCCGATCTACGCCATGTTCGAGTTCTCCACGCGCGGAAACGGTGTCGACGCGCCCCGCACGCTCGACAACTGGAAGGCGATCGGGACGTATCCCGACATGGTCGCCGGTATCGTCAACTCGCTCGAGCTCGCCGCGATCACGTCGGTCGCCACCCTCGTTGTGCTCGTTCCTACGATGGTCTGGGTGCGGCTGCGCTTGCCCAGACTTCGCCGGGTGATCGAGTTGATCTCCCTGCTCCCGCTGACGATCCCGGCCATCGTGCTGGTGGTCGGCTTCGGGCCGATGTACCTGTGGCTGGGCACAAATTTCAGCGACTCGATCCTGACCCTGTCATTCGCCTACAGCATCCTGGTGCTCCCCTACGCCTATCGCGCACTTGACGCGGGTCTCGCGGCGATCGACGTCAAGACGCTCTCGGAAGCGGCGCGAAGCCTGGGCGCGGGCTGGCCGACCGTGATGTGGCGTGTCATCGTGCCCAACATGTCGTCCGCCCTGCTCAACGCCGCCCTGCTGTCGGTGGCCCTGGTTCTCGGCGAGTACACGATCGCCAACAACCTCCTTTACCCCAACCTGCAGGTGGAGCTCGTGTCGCTCGGCCGCACCAACGCCGGCGTTTCGATCGCGGTTGCGGTGGCCTCGTTGCTCTTCGCGTTCGTGCTCCTGATCGCGATCTCCTTCTTCGGCAGGCCGCGCCGCATGCGCTCCGAGGTCGCATGATGTCGACCTCACGTTCAGGCGTCGAGGTCCGGCTGGAAGATCTGCGCCGCCGCTACGCGGGAGTTACCGCGCTGGACGGTTTGAGCCTGACGATGGCGCCGGGCGAGCTCGTCGCCCTGCTGGGACCCTCCGGATGCGGCAAGACCACCGCGCTGAGATTGGTGGCGGGTCTCGAGGAGGCAAACGGCGGGCGAGTCGTCATCGGCGGAGAGGACGTCACCAATGTGCCCGCCAACAAGCGCGAGATCGGCATGGTGTTCCAGGCGTACTCGCTGTTCCCGCACATGACGGCGATGCAGAACGTGGCCTTTGGCATGCAGTTGCACGAAGTTGGCACCGAAGAGCGGCGGAAGCGCGCGGGCGAAATGCTCGAGCTGGTCGGACTCTCTGCCCACGCCAACAAGTACGCCCACCAGCTCTCGGGCGGCCAGCAGCAGCGTGTTGCCCTGGCACGCGCGCTCGCCATTGAGCCAAAGGTGCTGCTGCTGGATGAGCCGCTTTCAGCCCTCGACGCCAAGGTGCGCTCTCGACTGCGAGACGAAATCCGCAGGGTGCAGCTAGAGGTCGGGACCACGACCCTGTTCGTCACCCACGACCAGGAGGAGGCGCTGGCGATCGCCGATCGTGTCGGCGTCATGAATGCGGGCCGGCTGGAACAGCTGGGTCCACCGACCACCATCTACTCGCGGCCGGCCACGCCGTTCGTTGCGGAGTTCGTCGGTTTGACCAACCGGCTCCCCGGCGTCGTCAAAGGCCGGGAGGTCGAGGTGCGCGGCACCCGCTTGCCCTTGGTGAAACCGGACTCGACTGACGGCCCGGCGATAGCCCTGGTCCGGCCCGAGGCCGTGTCGGTGGCGGCCGACGGCGACGTGAGCTCTGGCCCGCTGATCGGCACCGTCATCGCCACGGTGTTTCTCGGAGCGACCAGCCGTGTCACGGTCGACCTCGGCGACATCACGGTGCTGGCGCAGCTGCCGACGTCGGACGCGGTGGCGCTAACGGCCGGCACGCGCGTGAGACTTTCTCTGCGCACGGATCCGGTTCTGATCGCGAGAGACGAAAAAGCCCCGACCGAGGCTTGACGGACCTTCCGGTTCTGAGTCACCAGCGCCGGCTGGTGGCGGGTCGTGTTCTGCGAGCCGGTTCGCGAGCTCCCTACCGGGCGGTCGTGACAGCAGAAGGCGAGACGCACCAGGTCCGACATGATCTTGAGGGCTCATCGGCCGAGCAACGCGTGCACGTCGGTGAGGCCCTGGCTTGCATCGCCCACCTGACCGACCTCCATGTGACGGATGTGCAGTCGCCGGCGCGATTCGAGTTCATCAATCGCGAATATGCCGACCCGCGCTTTCGCGAGATGCTCCCGATGCACCGGCCACAGGAGGCATTGAACGCGCACGCGATCGCCGCCATGGTCCGCGCGGTGAACGCGATCGGGAGTGCGCCCATCATCGGTAAACCAATCGAGCTCGCGATCATGTCGGGGGACGCTGTCGATAACGCGCAGTGGAACGAGCTCGTGACGTTCGCGGCGCTGCTCGACGGAGGCCAGGTCCGAGCCGACTCGGGCGGCGAGCGCTACGAAGGCGTCCAGTCGCCGGGTTGGCCGGACGATTTCTTCTGGAAGCCCGACGGTGCGATCAAGGGTGAGGACCTGATGAGCTCGGCGTACGGATTTCCACATCTCCCGGGCTTGCTGGAGCGCGCTCTTGGTGCGTTTCAATCAGCCGGGCTGCGCATGCCCTGGCTGGGCTGCCACGGCAACCACGAAGAGGTGGCCCACGGCGTCGGCATCGTGACGCCGGCGCTGGCCGCGGCGATGGTCGGATTTCACAAGCCGATCGGCCTTCCGGACGGTCTGGATCGCGATACCGTGATCGAGACCTTCGTCCGCCGGCCGGAGGCGTTCATGGCAGGTCCCGACCTGCCGGTCACGCCGGATGGTGACCGGCGCCCGTTCACGCGCAAAGACTTCCTCGAAGCCCACTTCGGCAACGGCGCTCGGCCGGATGTCCACGGCTTCACTGCCGCCAATCGCGATGAGGGCACGGCGTACTACGTCCACGACACACCGGCCGTGCGATTTGTAGTCCTGGACACGGTCTGCATCGCCGGCGGTGCAGACGGATGCATCGACGAAGACCAGGTGGGGTGGCTCGAGCGGC
This sequence comes from Candidatus Dormiibacterota bacterium, assembly GCA_955652585.1. Lineage (GTDB taxonomy): Bacteria > Chloroflexota > Dormibacteria > Dormibacterales > Dormibacteraceae > UBA10449. The sequence continues at coordinate 11,160 of CATPBF010000061.1, forward strand.
GATTGCAAGATGCTGGAGATCGGCCTGTTGTGATCACCTCACACCACACGCTCGACACGTTGGGCAACAAGCGGAGGGCCGGCGGGTCGCGATCCATCGACCCAAGCCACCTGCTCGATGTCGTGCATGCGGCGGGCAACGTGGTGCTGTGGCTCAACGGCCACATCCACGGCAACGCGATCAGGCCGCGTCCCGACCATCACCGCGCCGGCCGGGGATTTTGGGAGGTGACGACCTCCTCTTTGGTCGACTGGCCATGCCAGGCGCGCCTGGTCGAGCTGTTCGACGCGGGAGACGGTCTCCTGGCCATCGCCTGCACGATGGTCGACCACGATGGCCCCGCTGACCCCTCGGGCGCCGTCGAGCCAGAGCAGATGGCGGCGCTGCATCGCGAGCTGGCGGGCAATTCGCCCATCGCCGGCTTCGACTCCGGCCGGGCCGGCACGCCGCTCGACCGCAACGTGATCCTGCCCGTGCGCTGGCGGCCGAGCGGCTGACGTGCTTCACGCCCCACTCCCCAACCCTCTCCCCTTCGGGGAGAGGGAGTGCGTTGCGCAGAGCGCGACAGTACCGTATAGTGCGACATCGAGGGCAAATGTGGTGAGCGGGCGCGATCGTTCAGGTCCGGGGGCTCCAGCGCGACTGCTTGGTCGCATCGGTCTGACCGATGAAACCAGCCGCCAGGGCCTGATCGCCTTTCTGCAATCACCTCGCTACGAAGTGCTTCCGACCGAAGGCGTCGAGGCGCTTGTCGTGGCCCACGTGCCGAAAGAGGTCACCGTCACGATCACCGCCTCGCCACGCCGGGGCATCGACGCCACCATCTCGCTGGCAGAAAGCCTCGCGAAGCACGGCTACCAGGTCGTCCCGCATATATCCGCACGCTTGATCCGAGACCACGCGCACCTGAAAGAGGTGCTGGCCAGGGTCGCCGCCCTCGGCCGGCGCGAGGTTTTCGTCGTTGCGGGCGATGCCAAGGAGCCGGCCGGGGATTTCCCGGACTCTGTGTCGTTGCTCGAGGCGATCAGCGCCGAGCCGCACGGCCTTCGCGAGATCGGCATCACCGGCTATCCGGAACGGCACAGCTTCATCGAAGACGACCTCACGATCCAGGCGATGTGGGACAAGCGCCGCCTCGCCACCTATATCGTCAGCAATCTCTGCTTCGACCCGAGGACGGTGAAGAAGTGGGTCGTGCGCGTCCGGCGGCGCGGCGTGCAGCTGCCCATTCATGTGGGCCTGGCCGGCGTGGCGGACCCAGCCAAGCTTCTGCGCGTCTCCACCCGCATCGGTCTCGCCGACTCGACGCGTTTCCTGCGCGGCCACTCCAACTGGTTCATGCGCATGGTCCAGCCTGGCGGGTATGACCCGGAGCGATTCGCGAGTGGATTGCTGCCGGATCTGGCTGCGCCCGAGCGCAAGGTCGCGGGGCTGCATTTCTTCACCTTCAACGAGATCGAGGCCACCGAGCGCTGGCGCCAGGAGACGCTGGCGCGGCTGCGGGCCGCCTGAAAAGGAGGGGAGCCTTGGCTGTCACATTCCCAACTGACCTCGACATTGCGCGCCGGGCGCGTCTCTTGCCGATGCCGGAGATTGCGGCCAAGATGGGCATCGGTCCGCATCTTCTCGAGCCGTACGGCTACGACGTGGCCAAGATCCGGCTCGATGCGATCGACGAGCTGGCGGACCGGCCGAAGGCGAAGTACGTCGTGGTCTCTGCGATCACGCCGACGCCGCTTGGCGAAGGCAAGACGACGACCACCGTCGGCTTGGGCCAGGCGCTGTCGTACATCGGCAAGCATGCAACGGTGGCCATCCGCCAGCCGTCCATGGGCCCGACCTTCGGCATCAAGGGCGGCGCCGCGGGCGGCGGTTATAGCCAGGTCGTGCCGATGGAGCGGTTGAATCTGCACCTCACGGGCGACACACACGCCATCACCGCGGCCCACAACCTGCTCGCGGCGATGATCGACAACCAGATCCATCACCACGAGGCGCTCGTCGACCGAGACAGCGTCACGTGGCGACGCGTGCTCGACGTGAGCGATCGGGTTCTGCGCAACGTCATCGTCGGCCTGGGCACGCGCGAGGACGGAGTGATTCGTGCCACCGGCTTCGACATCACCGCCGCGTCCGAGGTGATGACGGTGCTTGCCCTGACCACATCGTTGCGCGACATGCGCCAGCGTCTCGGCCGGATCGTGATCGGCAACACCACCCATGGCAAGCCGATCACCGCCGAGGATATCTTCGCGGCCGGAGCCATGACGGTCATCCTTCGGGACGCCATCAAGCCCAACCTCATGCAAACGCTCGAGAACACGCCGGTGCTCGTGCATGCGGGCCCGTTCGGCCATATCGCCACCGGCAACTCGTCCGTGATCGCGGACCTGATCGGCATCCACTGTGGAGAGTTCCTCGTCACCGAGGCCGGCTTTGCGGCTGACATGGGCGCCGAGCGCTTCTTCAACATCAAGTGCCGTGTGTCAGGGCTGATCCCCGACGCGGCCGTGGTGGTGGCCACCGTGAGGGCCCTCAAGGTTCACTCTGGCCGGTTCAAAGTGGTGGCCGGCAAAGCGCTACCGCCGGAGATGGTCAAGGAAAACCCAGACGATGTGTGGGCGGGCGCCGACAACCTGCGCAAGCAGGTCGAGAACATGCGCATACATGGCGTGACGCCGGTGGTCGCCATCAATGCGTTCCCGACCGACCACCCGTCCGAGCAGGCAGCGATCCGCGAGATCGCAGAGGAAATCGGGGTTCGATCGGCTGTGTGCACCAACTTCGCGGATGGGGGCCGGGGCGCCACCGACCTGGCCGAGGCGGTCGCGGAGGCCGCCGCCGAACCCAGCACGTTCCGCTTCCTCTACCCGCTGGAGGCGACTCTCCGCGAGAAGATCGAGACGATCGCGACCAAGGTCTACGGGGCCGACGGAGTCGACTATTACCCGCCGGCGGCCGAGCAGCTCGACTCGTTCGAGCGCAACGGCTTCGGCAAGCTCTGTGTCTGCATCGCCAAGACGCACCTCTCGATCTCCTCCGACCCCAAGCTCAAGGGCGCCCCCAAAGGCTGGAGGCTGCCCGTGCGGGAAGTCCGGGCGTCGGTGGGCGCGGGCTTCGTCTACCCGATCTGCGGCGACATGCGCACCATGCCGGGCCTTCCCTCGCAGCCCAATGCCATCCGGATCGACATCGACGATCGCGGAGAGATCGTCGGACTTTCCTAGGCGAGAAGGGCGACATCGTCGGCCTCTCGTGATCAGCCTCGCCATGGTGGCCCCGCTGGCAGCGGCGGGCGTGTTCGGACTCGTCTCCGGCTTCAACGACGGCGGCAACCTCGTGGCGTCCTTCACGTCCGGACGTCTCATCAGCCCACGAGTCGCAGCTGCGCTGCTTCTGTTCAGCGTCGCGGGCCCTCTGGTGATTGGCACCGCGGTGGCGCAAACGATGGGCACGAACGTGATCGATCTCCGCAGCCAGGGAGAGCTCGACTACGTCCTCATCACCCTGTCCTCCGTAAGCGTGGTCCTGCTCTCGTGGCGAATTGGCATACCGACGAGCATGACCCTGGCTCTCGTCGGTGCAATGCTGGGTTGGGTGGCGGCCGGGGGCGAGCTGGCCCTCATCCACTGGCGCGGCGTGGCACGGATCTTGCTCGGGATTCCGATCTCGGTCCTGGGCGGTGGGCTGCTCGCGCTCGTGCTGTACGTGGGAGTCCGCCGTTTCCTGGGCGGCCGGTCTCATGCATCGATCCTCGAGCTGGCGCGATTCCAGTTCGCAACAGCGGGTATCCAGGCTTTCGCGTACGGCGCCAACGACATGGAGAAGACAGTGGGTCTCATCGCAGTCGGCATGTCCTTTCCGAATCACGGCCAACCGGTCGTGTTCACTGGACTGACGCCTATCATTGGCGCATTCATCCTGTTCTTCGTCGGCGCAATTTTTGGAGGATCGCGGGTCGCTCGCCGCATCGGGTCTGGGGTGCTCAAGGTGCGCCCGATGCAAGCGCTCGCCCAACAGCTGGCGTCCGGCGGTGTGGTATCGGTGCTGGCGATCGCTGGAGCTCCGGTGAGCATGACTCAGACGATTGACGGCGGTTTGGTCGGAGTCGGCGCCGCGCAGCGCGCCTCTTCGATACGCTGGGGAATAGTCAGGGAAATAGTTGGCAGCTGGCTGTTGACACTACCGCTGGCGGTGGTTGTCGCCGCGCTGTTGCACCTGGTCCTGCGTCTGTTCTCGGTCGCGCCATGAGCTTCGGCCGCTCGATTCGCGCCCTCACGAGGTCGAACGACCGCCGGTTCATCGAGCTGCTCACGGATCAAGCTGACCTGACCGTCCGCGCCCTACAGGTCGTAGAGAAGTTCGGCCGGGAACCGAGTGGCAACGACGAGCTTGTCGACGAGGTGAAGGGAATCGAGCGCGAGGGCGATGCGAAGAGGCGGATCCTGATCGACGAGCTGGCGCACACGTACGCGACACCATTTGACCGCGAGGATCTATTCGCTCTGTCGCGCGCGATCGACGACATCCTTGACGCCGCCAACGAAACTGCCGTCGAGCTCGCGATTTACAAGATCGACCCACCGGAAGGGCTCAACGAGATGGCCAAGGTGCTGGTGGAGGGAGCTACGCACATCCGATCGGCGGTGGGAGAGCTGCTTGCCCACCCCGGCGTCGCTTCGGAGCATGCAGTTCGCGCCAAGCGATCCGAGAATCGGATCGACGGCCTGTACCACCAGGCGGTCGGCCGGCTTTTCGACAGCGGGCTCGAGGTGAGCCTGATTCTCAAATCACGCGAGCTGTACCGTCACCTGAAGAACTCAGCCGATCGCATCGACCGCGCCGCCGACGACATCTCGGTGATCGTCATCAAGCGGAGTTAGCAGTAACCGTCGACACCGGAGGCCGTTACCCATGTGATGCGAATCGCATGCGTATTTGCGCTGGCTTTATTGGTCGCCGGCTGCGACCAGCCTCGAGCGTCATCGACTGCCTCGCCCGCCAGCCCGCTGGCGAGCGCAGTAACCAGCGATTCATCGTCGGGAACCTGGGCGGTCATGGTGCATCGGGCGGGCGAGGGCGAACCGTACTTCGTGGAACTGGTTGGCCGAGACGGGCGCCGTGGCGCCTGGGCGCAGCCGGTGACGCGATCGGCAAAGATCTTCTACTTCCCACCCACGGCCTGCCCACCTGGCGCCATGTGCACCAGCGCGGAAACCGCCAACTACAGGCTTCCCGAGACGAGCATCTCCAACACCCACGTTTACTTCCTCGACGCCGACACCGTGATCAGGTCACTGGCGGTCGACGGCACGGTGACTGTCGTCAAGACAATTCATGCGCCGCCCAACAGCCAGGTCGCGTTTTCGGTCAGCCCAGACGACCAAAGGATCGCGATCTCGATCATCACGCTGGCCACCACTCAGTCCTCCGAACCTGTGGACGTGAACATGTACGTCGAAGACCTGACCGGGCAAACGAACCGGGTCAGTGTTTACTCATCGAAAACGATTGCGAAGTGGCCGATCGGATGGCACGCGGGAAACCTGGTAGTGGCCGTTGGATCGCGCGACATCGGGACGTACGACAACGCGTACGCCGCCACCGGCTACCAGGTCATCGACCGCGCGACCGGCGACCCGCTGGCAAGCTTGGACTGCGCTCGCGGCCTGCTCGTCGCCGCAGGCAGTGCTTGCGCGAGCGGATTCTGTGCAGGCCAATTGAACTGCGGCGCCGGCGTGCTGGGCAGGCAGGGCTGGGACGGGACCAAGACGACGTTCAGCCTTCCGAGCTCGCCGCCGAGGATCTTTGCGCCATTCGCCACGGGTGTCGAGTTGGCGCCCGACGGCTCTACGGTCGCCGCCCAGGTCTTCTCGGACCCGCAGTTCTCCTCTTACCAAACCATGCTGGTTCAAGACGGGAAATCGACATTGATAGCGCCAGGCTTCGCGCCTGTCGGGTGGCTAGACAATGGCCACCTGATCCTCATCTCTCCGGACCAGATGGTGATCATGGACCTCGGAGCGAACACGGTCACCCCGGTGAGCAACCTGGAGCTCATCCGGGGTCAGGGCTGGCCGGAGGTCGTCGGCACGCTGCCGGCGAACCTGGGCTAGCTGTTCGCGTGCTGGATCCAACGGCGAAACTGTCGCGACTCCATCGCTTCGACCGCTCTCGTCCATCGCGACGTGTAGTAGCCCTTGAAGTCGTAGTCGATCGCGGAGATTTTGGCCTGGATGGCGCCCCACAGTGTCCAGCCCACGTCTGACATCAACGCGAACAGATTCATGCGCGCGAGCTGCTGCGCGTCGGTCTTTCCGAAATACGCCTCGCAAAGGGCGGCCCTGAGCTCGTCATCGAACTCGGCCTCTTGCGCGGTGTTGCCGAGGTCGAAGCAGGGGTCGTTGTTGCCACTGAGCTCGTAGTCGACGATCCGTAGCGCGGCGCCGTCGTCGATGAAGTTCTCGCACAGCAGGTCGTTGTGGCAGGGCACCGAGGGCAGCGACCCGGCCGCCACAGCGCGTTCGATCTCCGCGACCGTGGGCAGGCGGTCGCGATAGTCGGGCGGAATTGTGACGTGGTGCGCTTCGACGATGGCGAGGTAGTTCTCGATGAGCCGAAACATGTTGAAGTCCTGGAGGAAACTCGGTGCAGAATGCAGACGGCGAAATGAGGCGGCCATGCGCTTGGCCATCTCCACCGACTGCAACGACCTGGCCGACATGGTTGGCCCATCGATGAACTCCAGAACCATGACGTCGAGGTCCGGAATCACCTCCAGCACCCGCGGCCCGATCCCCGTCGTCGCCGCCGCCCTGGTGTTGTGGACCTCGTTGGCGCGATCGATCGCCAGCAGCTCGGTGGACTGCCCCGGCACGCGGACCACGAAGCGCATGCCGGCAGTCGCGACCAGGTAGTTCTCGTTGGTGAGGCCGCCGGAGAGCGGCGATACCTGCACGTTCTCGCCCTTCCAGAGCGAGACGCGCGCGACCGCCTCGTCAGCCCTTGACATGCTCACGCTGGACCACGGCATCTGTGGTGACCGCGGCCGGGACCATGCTCCCGAAGACCTCGACCTCGACGCTGCCGCCAGGCTTGAGATCGATCGGCAGGTATGAAAAAGCCAGATTGCGGCGGACCGTAAAGCCGTATCCGCAGCTGCGCAGCCGGCCGATCACATGGCCGTCCCGATGCACTGCCTCGCCACCGTAGATGGGCACGTAGTCCTCAGCGCCCACAACCAGCGTTCGCAGGCGCCGCTTGATCCCCGCGTCGCGCACGGCCACAAGCTTCTCGCGGCCGTTGAATGCGGGCTTCTCGAAGTGGACGCAGAAGCCCAGGCCGGCCTCGAGCGGGTTGTCGAGCAAGGTCAGGTCGGTGCCGTAATAGCGGTAGCCCTTCTCCATCCGGAGCGAGTCGAGGACGCGGTAGCCTCCCGGTCGGACGCCCGACGTGCGCCCGGCGTGCATCAGCCGGTCCCACACCTGCCCGGCCCAGGCGGGGCCGAGGTAAAGCTCCCACCCAAGCTCGCCCACGTAGGTGACGCGCTGGGCCAGCGCGGTCGCACCACCGATGCGCAGCGTCCGCGCATGCATGAAGGGAAAGCCTTCATCCGAGACGTCGGAGTCGGTCACGCGCGCGAGGATGTCGCGCGCGAGCGGGCCCCACATTCCAATCACCGAGAAATCCTCGGTCGACTCCCGGAGCTCGACCGGCGGGTCGCCATCTCGAACCTGCAGCCGCAGCCAGCCCATGTCGGTGTTCACGTAGCCGGCGCCGGTCACGACGCGGAAGTGCTCCTCACCGAGCCTGGTGATGGTGACATCGGCGGCGATGCCGCCGTCCGTCTCCAGCAGCTGCGTATAGACGACGCTGCCGACAGGCCGGTCGATGAGGTTGCCGGCGACGCGCTCCAGCAGCGGCAGCGCGCCCGCACCGCTCACGTCGATCTTTCCAAACGACGTCATGTCGATGATCCCGGCGCGTTCGCGGAAAGCGGCGTGCTCCTCCGCCAGCACGTCGAAGTACGGCGGGCGCGTCCAGCCAAAACGGCGCTGGTCGGCGCCGGCGCGCCGCCACGGCAGGGTCGGGTCGTAGTAATCGACCCGTTCCCAGCCGTGCTTGGCACCGAAGACAGCGCCGAGGTCCTGCATGCGGGTGTGCAGCGCGCTGGTCCGGCGCGGTCGGCCCCACTCATCCGAATCGAATGGATAACGCAGGAAGTAGTAGTAGCGGTAGGCCTCGCGCGCGAGTTCCGCCGCATAGCGCTGGTCGCGATGCACGGGACCGAAGCGCCAGCAGCGATAAGGATGAAGGTCGAGCTCGGTCTCGCCGCCGGTGACCCACTCCGCCAGCGCCCGCCCAATGCCGCCGGCGCCCCCGAATCCGTTGAGTGAGAGCCCGGCCGCGAGGTACAGACCGCGCACGCCGGGCACCGGGCCGAGCAGCGGATTGGCGTCAGGCGTCATCGCGTCGGGGTGGCAGACGAGCTTGACGATCCCGGCGTCACCCAGGAACGGGAACCGGCGCGCGGCCCCGCGGAGAAGCGGCTCGAAGCGCGCTTGGTCGGGAGGCAGAGAGGTCCCGGAGTGATTCCAGGGCACGCCGTCGATCCAGCGCGCGACCGGGTCGGCCTCGTAGCCGCCCAGGATCACGCCCTCAGCCTCCGATTTGCCATACACGAGGTTGTCGGGGTCGCGGAAGCAGGGCATGTCGTTGGGCAGCTCGTGGCCTGGGACCGCGCGCAGGGCCGCGTGCTGGTGGTCGACCGGCGTCGACACCAACTGCGCGCCCGCCATGGCGGCGATCTGGGGCGCCCAGATCCCAGCCGCTACCACCACGACCTCGGTCTCGATCCTCCCGGTCTCGGTGACGACCGCCGAGATCGAGCCTCGGTTCGACAGCTCGAGGCCCGTGACGCGCTCTCCCGTCGTGACCTGGGCGCCGAGCGCCCTTGCGGCGCGGGCGAGCGCATGCGTGGCGGTGTGCGGATCGAGGTGCCCATCGCCGGGCACCCAGACAGCTCCGTAAAGCGATCGGGTGGTGATCGCCGGCATCAGCCTCGCTGCCTCGTCGGCCGAAATCAGCTCGACATCGAGACCGATCCCACGTGCGCGGCTAGCTGTGCGCTGCAGCTCCTTCAGCTGCTCTTGGCTCGATGCAAAACGCAGGCTGCCGACCGTCTCGAACACGTCCAGCTCGCGATACAGCTCGATGCTGTAGCGGCGGAAACGCATCATGGTCCGCGACGGGTTGAACTGGGTGACCAGCCCAGCCGCGTGGCACGTCGACCCGCTTGTAAGCTCGCCCTTCTCGACGAGGTGCACGTCGCGCACGCCGGCCTTGGCGAGGTGGTAGGCGACGCTGCAGCCGGTGATCCCGCCCCCGATGACGACGGCGCCGGCCTGTTTCGCGTTACTCATCCGGGCCCGATGCCCTGGCGTTCCATGCCTTGCGGCGCTCCACCGCCTCCGACAGCAGCGTCGCGAGGTCGACTACTCTCAGGTTCGCCCCGGTCTCGCGCACTCCGTCGTCCAGCATCACAGTGCAGAAGGGACACGCCACGGCCAGGGTCTGCGCGCCGGTCGCGGCCGCTTCGCGCACGCGCTCCTGGTTGATCGCACGGCCGCGACTCTCCTCCATCCACATCCTCGCGCCGCCCGCGCCGCAGCAGAAGGTGCGCTTCCCGCTGCGAGCCATCTCGACCGGCCGCCCTGCCGCAGCTACGAGCTCGCGGGGCTCGGCGATGACGTCGTTGTGGCGGGCGAGGTAGCAGGAGTCGTGGTAGGTGATGGCTTTGTCTGCGGCCAGGGGCTTGATCTTGCCTTCGCGCACCAACTCGGCCAGGAATGCCGTGTGGTGCACGACCTCGTATCGGCCCCCGAAGTCGGGGTACTCGTTGGCGAGGGTGTTGAAGCAGTGCGGGCAAGTCGTCACGATCCGCTTCACACCTGACGAGTTCAGGGTCCCCACGTTCTGCCTTGCCTGCTGCTGGAACGTGTACTCGTCACCCATCCGCCGCGCCGGGTCGCCGGTGCACGACTCGCGCGGCCCGAGGATCGCGAAGTCGACGCCAGCCTCTTTGAGCAGCTTCGCAGTCGAGATTGCACCCTTGCGGGCACGCTCGTCGTAAGCCGGCGCGCAGCCGACCCAGAACAGGACGTCGGGGGGCTCCTCCCCGGGCTGGAGCACATGGGCGCCGAGCCCGTCTGCCCAGTGCGCGCGATCCGCCTGAGGCTTGCCCCACGGGTTGGAGGCGCGATCGATGTCGCGCAGCATCGGCGCCGCCTCCGGCGGAAACCGCGACTCGACCATGACCAGGTTGCGCCGCAGGTGACGCAGTCCCAGACCACGTTGTCCGTGACCGCGGTGGGAACCAGGGGCGGCAGCTGGGCCGCGGCGCCGCGTGCTGCCAGGGCCTTCGGCCCGTCCGCGAGAAGCTGGTCGCGCAGCGCCATGATCAGGAGCTTCGGCGAGAGCTCCTTGCCGGTGTTGAAGGCCGGACAGACGTCCTGGCAGCGGCCGCACTCGGTGCAGGACATGGTGTCGACCATCTGCTTCCAGGTCAAGTCCGCGGCGGTGGCGGCCCCGTAGCGGACCTGATCATCGGGCGCCTCGAGATCGACCGGCTCCAATCGCCCGCGCTTCCTCGTCCGGCCGAAGAAGACGTTGACCGCGGCCAGAAAGATGTGCAGGTGCTTCGAGTAGGGAAGGTAGACGAGGAAGCTCAGGATGATCAGCACGTGCGCCCAGACTGCGGCGCGCTCGAGATACGGCGTCCACGGTTGGTGCAGCGCCTGCGCGGGAAGGCTCGATATCGGCGCCCACGCGGCGGGATACTCGTTGAGCCCGAGCGCGATCCTGCTCGCGTGCCAGACGAACAACGAGATGACGATGCCGGCGATCAGGAGCAGGATCACATCCGCTTCACGCACGTGGCTGCCTGCGAATCGCTGCGGACGCTGCACCTTGCGGATCACGAATGCGGCGATCACGCCCGCCAACACGAGGAACGCGAAGATGGCCACGAGCAGCGCGTACCAGCCCTGCCGGCCGAGCCACGGCAGGGTGGCGTGCTGATCGACCGCGCCGATCATCGCGATGAAGATCGTCGGGAACAGCACGATGAAGCCCCAGAAGATGGCCGCATGCATGAGGCCTGGTCCGAGCCGCTGTAGGAGCTTGCTCTGCCCGATCACGACCACCACCTCGGCCTGTGCGCGCGCGGGCAGATCGTCGAATCGCGCCACCGGCTTGCCCATGCGGATGAGTCGATAGATGAGCAGCGCGCGCCGGCCGAAGAGGGTGCCCGCGACGATGAGCGCAATTGCCAGGGCAGCGGCGGCGATCGTGTTCACTTCCGTTTGCGAAGCTCCGCTGAGATGGCGGGCACGATCTCTTTCAGGTCGCCGACCACGGCGTAGTCGGCGTTCAGCATGATCGGCGCCTCCGCATCGGAGTTGATAGCCAGGATGCGCTTGGCGGCTTTGCAACCCGCCATGTGCTGCGTGGCGCCGGAGATCCCGCACGCGATGTACAGCTCGGGAGCGATCTTCGTGCCCGTCTGGCCGACCTGGTCGGTGTGAGGCCGCCAGCCGGCGCTGGTAACGACCCGCGAGCAACCAACCGCGGCTCCGAGCAGCCCGGCTAGATCCTCGATGATCGCGAAGCCTTCTTTCGAGCCCACGCCGCGTCCGCCGCTGACGACGACCTTCGCCTCCGCGAGAGAGACGCCGCCGCCCTTGGTGCTGACGTGCTCAGCCACATGCACGACGAGCTCCTGCTCTTTCAGCTGGGGAGTAAATCTCTCGACCCTGGTTTCTGCTCGAGCCGGCTCAATAGGAACCGAGTGAGGCGCGACTGTGATCAGCGCCCGCGCGCTGTGCAGCCGGGCTTCCTCGAGAAGGCTGCCGCCCCAGCGCTGGCGGGTGAGCGTGACCGGGGGGCCGGGCGCGACCGCGATGCAGTTCGTGGCCAGCGGCAGCCGCATGCGCGCCGCCACACGCGCCATGACGTCGTTGCCGCGATCGGTGCCCGCGGCGAAGACGGCGCCGGCGCCGAGGCGATCCGCGAGCTGGCCGAGGATCGCGGCCCAGGCGTCGGGTGCGAACGAATCGAGCTCGTCGTGCACCGCGACATGCGTCACGGCGACTCCGTGATGACTGAGGTCCACGGCTGAGCCGATCACCAGCGCATGGATCGGCTCACCGAAAGATCGGGCCAGGGTCAGGGTTTGGAGCGACGGATCGGACGCGACGCCTCCGGTTTGCTCGACCAGGACCAGCAGCATCAAGCCACTCCGATCTTCCGCATCATCTCCACGACCGCCGGTGCCGCTGACGCTCCGCTGCCCAGGACCTCGGCGCGCCTGCCCTGGCCGGGCGGCACGACGAGGCGGACCATCTCCAGACGCGCAGGCGCCTGAGTGGGGGCTGACGTCGCCACCGGTTTCCGGCCGGCGCGCATCCGGCCCGGCACGGACGGATAGCGCGGGAGGTTTAGGCCCTCCTTGACGGTGAGCACCGCCGGCATCGGCACCACGTACACATCGCGCCCGCCATCCGCCTCCTGCTCGCAACGCACGGATCCGCCCTCAACCTTCACTCCCTTCAGCCCGGTCACCGCTGGGCGGCCCAGCGCACGCGCGACGAGCAGGCCGACCTGGTAGCCGCCTGAGTCGGCGCTCTCGTTGCCGAAGAAGATCAGGTCGAAAGGACCGGACGCCGCCTCGTCGGCGCCAATCGCATCCACGATCGCTGCGGCGGTCGCTTCCGGGTCCCACTCGGCGCTCTCCGTTTGCAGGTGGATCGCGCGGTCGATGCCCAGGGCCATAGCGTCGCGAAGCTGCTCGATTGCCTCCGGCGGGCCAAGCGTGAGCACAACCGATTCGCCGGTATTGACCTCGACCAATCGAACGGCCGCCTCGACTCCGCATTCCTCGTGGGGGCTGATCGTGAAACCGAGATGGCGTGTCTCGAGGGCCATCGAGTCCGGGGCAAGCACCATCTTGCCGCCCGTGAACGGCACCCGCTTGACGCAGACCAGGACCCTCACGATCGGATGCGCGTGTTCTCGGGGTCGAAGAGTGGCGTCGAGCCGACCACCGCGACGGTCACGGGATAGCGCTCGCCCATGTACTGCACAGCGAGCTTGGTGCCGAGCACGGCCTGCTCGGGCGGCAGGTAAGACATGAGGATGTGCTTTCCGACTGACGGGCCCGCGCCCGCACTGGTCACGTACGAGCGGCGGCCGTGGCGGTCGGTGATCGCGGCTCCGTTCCGGGTCAAGACGGGCTCGCGTCCGAGCATGTACCGCTTCTCGCCGCTCTTCGACTTGTGATCGTCCACGGTCAAGGTGCACAGCACTGCGGCCGGCTCCTCCTCGCGGTGACGGAGGTGCGCCTCCTTGCCCACGAAGTCCTCGGCCTTCACGCGCGGCGCTTGCATGCCGGCCTCGACCACGTTGTATTCGGTCTCGAGCTCGTTGCCGTGGGCGCGGTAGCACTTCTCGAGCCGCCCGGTGGTGCCGTACACCCCGATTCCGCACGCGGCGAGACCGAACGGCCGGCCGGCCTCCCACAACATGTCCCAGAGCTTCAGCCCCTGGTCGATGGAGACGTAAAGCTCCCAGCCGAGGTCGCCCACGTACGAGATGCGGGAGGCGAGGACGCGCACCGTGCCGATGTCGATCGTCCGGCAGGCACCGAACTTGAAGCCCTCGTCCGAGACATCGTCGCTGGTAGCGGACATGAGAATGTCGCGCGCGCGCGGGCCCCATAAGCCCACCGTTGTCATCGCAGTTGTCAGGTCGAAGAGCTGCGCCGATCCATCGGCAGGCAGGTGATCGGCGAACCACTTCTTGTCCGACATCCCGGCCGCGCCGCCGGTGACGACCCGAAAGTGCTCGTCGCCCAGACGCATGACCGTGAGGTCGGACTTGAAACCGCCGTTGTGGCTCAAGACCGGCGTGTAGACGTTGCGGCCGGCGGGCACATCCATCTGCCGCAGCGTGACTTCCTGGACCGCCCCCAGCGCGCCCGGCCCCTGGATGTCGAAGATGGTGAAAGCCGAGAGGTCGAACAGGCCCGCTCGCTCGCGCATCGCGAGGTGCTCGGCATTGATGATGGGCGACCACCAGCGTGACTCCCACTCAGCCGTGCGCCTGGTGACGCGATCACCGAACTCATCGAGCAGAGGCCCGTTGGACTCGTACCACATGGGGCGCTCCCAGCCGGCGGCCTCGAAGAACGTCGCTCCCAGCTCTCGCTCCCGATCGTGGAATGGTGCCAGGCGCACGTTGCGGTTGGAAGCCCACTGCTCGCTGGGGTGGACGATTCCGTAGGTCTTGTTGAAACCCTCGGCGGCCCTCGCGCGCACATGCGCGCGCGTCCTTTGATGTTCGTGGAAACGGGCGATATCCGACGAATGCAAGTCGATCTCGGACTCGCCATGCACCATCCATTCGGCGAGCGCTTTGCCCGTGCCGGGGCCTTCCTTGACCCAGACGGCCGCCGCCGACCAGAGGCCTCGCACGTCCGGCGATTCCCCGAGGACTGGCATCCCGTCGGACGTGAGCGAGAGGATTCCGTTGATGGCGTACTTCACGCCCACCTTCTCATCGCCGACGATCTCCGGCATCAGCTCGAGGGCGTGCTGCATCTGGACCTCGAAGTCGGGCTGCGTGAACGGGAACTCCGTCGGCGACAGCGCCGCGCGCTCGATGGGCGGGATGTCCTCCGGGTCGTAGAGGATCGGCCGGTGGGCGTACGAACCGATTTCCAGGTCGCCTCCGGCCTGGCGCTCGTACATGTTGGTGTCCATGTCGCGGACGATCGGCACCTCGATGTCGCCCTTGGCGCCCGCGAAGCGCGGCACGGGGCCGACGTCGATCATCTGGTGCACGGCCGGCGTAAGCGGGATGCGGGCGCCGGCCATGCGGGCGACGCGAGGGCTCCAGACTCCGCAGGTGATCACGACCGTATCGGCCTCGATCTCGCCGGCGGTCGTGCGCACGCAGCGAACGCGGCCGCGCTCGACGTCGATCGCCACCACCTCTGTCTTCGCCACCACCTGCAGGGCGCCTGAGGCTTCGGCGCGCTCCCGCATGATCGTGCCCGCGCGCAGAGAGTCGACCACGCCTACCCCAGGCGTGTAGAAGCCCCCGAGGATGATCGACTCGTCGATGAAGGGAACGAGGTCCTTGACCTTGGCCGGGGTGATGAGCGAGACCGGCTCGATGCCCCACGATGCGGCCGAGGACATGCGGCGCGTCAGCTCGTGCATCCGCTCCTTCGTGCGCGCGACCTCGATGCCGCCGGACTGGGTGAAGACCCCCATCTCCTTGTACTGGTTGACGCTCTCCACCGTGAGGGCGGTCATCTCCTTGGAGTGGTCGACCAGGTAGATGAAGTTCGAGGCGTGGCCGGTGGATCCTCCGGGGTTGGGGAGCGGACCCTTGTCGAGGAGGACGACGTCCCGCCAGCCCAGCCGGCAGAGGTGGTAGGCCACGCTGTTGCCGACGATGCCGCACCCGATCACGACAGCCCGGGCGTGGGCAGGCAGGTTGCTCATCGCTTTCGCTCCCCTCGTCAGTCCGTCTGGTAGGGGGAGCGGACCTCCTCGGGCAGCTCGTACCAGGCCATCCGGTCGCCCACCCGGGCCCGAAGCTTCCACTTCAGCGGCTTGGGCCTAGCTTCGATCGCCGCCCACATCTCGTCCAGCCTCGACCGCACGAGGTCGCGGTCGACCTCGAGCTCGTCGAGCGTCTCGC
This sequence comes from Candidatus Dormiibacterota bacterium, assembly GCA_955652585.1. Lineage (GTDB taxonomy): Bacteria > Chloroflexota > Dormibacteria > Dormibacterales > Dormibacteraceae > UBA10449. The sequence goes on from CATPBF010000061.1 coordinate 26,928, forward strand.
GCAGCTTGCCGATGTTCACCTCGAGTGTCCGGTACATGCCCCAGTCGTCGGCCGCGATGCGAGCGAGATATTGCGGGTCGATCGCGTCGTCGTCGTTCTCCGCCACCGGATGGTCCAGCAGCAGGGCGGTCAGGTCGACGAGATCCTTGCGGTTGACCTCGTAGATCTGCAGCTTGCTCAGCAGAAGGTCGGAGGGGCTCGCGCACGGGCCCTCGCAGTCGAGGCGGTCGCGCAGGTCGATGACGTGGGACATCTTGAACCAGTCGATGAAGATGTCGACCTGGCGGTTGTGCTCGTTGTCGAAGAAGTAGAGCCTGCGGTCGCCCTGCATCAGGTTGAAGCGCTCGTTCGCTTCGTACCCGAGGGCAGGGAACAACTTGAGGACACCTTGCCGATCACGTTTCGCGATCGCGTAGTCGAGGTCTCCGTACTTGCGCTTGAGTGGCGGCTTTTGTGCGCTTGGAGAATGGAGGTGAATCCCGGCCCCTCCGAGCAGCCTTAGGCTCACACCCGCTGCCTTGGCGGCCGCGGCCACGCGCTCCGCTTCCGCGATCGGGTCCGCGAGGGGGCCTTCCGTCAAAGCGCGCTCTCGACCTCGATGACGATCGTCTTCAGGTCGGTCATCTGCTCGAGCGCGAAGCGCCCTCCGACCCGGCCGATGCCGCTGTGCTTGCCCGCCCGCCCGCCAAAGGGAAGGTGGGCCTCCCAGTAGTTGGACGACTCGTTGATATTCACCCAGCCCATCTCCAGGCCGTCGGCGAAGCGCAGCGCGCGCGAGAGGTCTCTGGTGTAGACGGCGCCGAGTAGCCCGTAGGGCGAGTCATTGGCGAGGGCGAGCGCATGCTCCTCGTCACGGAACTTGATGACGGGAGCGACCGGGCCGAACGTCTCCTCTTGGCTCACCCGCATCCTGGGTTCGACGCCGTCGAGGATTGTCGCCGGGTAGTAGAGCCGGGTCGGGAAGCCTTCGGCCCGCTTGCCGCCCATGACCACGCGAGCGCCGTGCGCCACCGCATCGGCCACGTGCTCATCCATCTTGGTCGCCACACCCTCGTTGTTCAGCGGGCCCAGCGTCGTGTCGGGTGCGAAGGGATCGCCGAGGCGCAGCTCGCGTGCGGCTGCCTCGAGGCGCTTGAGGAACTCGTCGTGAACCGACTCCTGCACGAGGATGCGCTCGCCGGCGGTGCAGCTCTGGCCCGCGCATAGATAGCAGCCGACGATGGTGCCTTCCACCGCTTTGGCCAGGTCCGCATCGTTGAACACGACCATTGGCCCGTTGCCCCCGAGCTCCAGCATCACATGCTTGCCGGCCGCCCGACGAGCGACCGATGCGCCCGTCTCGGTCGAGCCCACGAACCCGACGCCGTCTACGAGCTCGTGGCCGGCGACCTCGTCGCCCACCTCGGCGCCCGGTCCCGTGACCAGGTTCATGGCTCCCTTCGGAAAGTCGGCCTCGGCGATGCACTCCATCAGCGCGACCGAGATCACGCTGGTCGAGGATGCGGGCGTCCACACCACGGCGTTGCCCGCCGCGAGTGCGGGGGCGATGAGCTCCGCGGCCATCGTGAGCGGCCAGTTCCAGGGCGTGATGATCCCGTACACGCCGCGAGGGTAGTGGCGGGCGAAAACGAGCTTGCTGGGGCTGGCTGAAGGAAGGACGCGACCCTCGAGCCGCTTCAGGTCCTCCGCCGCGATGCGGAAATACTCGGCGGCTTCATCGACCTCGCCCAGCGCCTCGGCCACCAGCGGCTTGCCCTGGTCGAGCGTGAGAAGGCGGCCGAGCTCTTCGCGCCGGCGCTCGATCGCCTCGGCGATCTTGTGCAGCCGCCTCGAACGCTCGAAGCCTTTGAGTGCGGCCATTGGCTTCCGGGCGCGGTGCGCGGCCTCGATCGCCTTACGCGCATCGGCGCGCGTGCCCTTCGGTACCTGCGCGATCACCTCGCCGGTCGCGGGGCTGGTGGCGTCGAAATGCTTGCCACTCTCGGAATCGATCCACTCACCGTCGACGAACATCTTCTTGACCGAGCGGGCGACGTCCACCGTCATTTCTTGTCTCCAGTCATGTGGGCTGCGCGCTTGCTGCCGAGGTCGAAGGCGCGCGCGTAAATGCGACGGTACGCCGCGGCATCGACGTCGCGCGGGTTGCCGATGCTCTGCGGGTCGGCCGCCGCTTTGTCAGCCAACATGGGGATCTCGTCTCTTGCGAAGCCCAGCTCTTCGAGGCTCGGGATCTCCACGTCGACCGTGAGGTGGTGCACATACTCCACCGCCATCTCCGCGGCTCGCCACACGGACACATCGCGCGTGTCGATTCCAAATGCTGTCGCCATCCGTGCAAAGCGCACCGGCTCGCCGGCGTGGTTGTACTCCATGACCGGGCCGAGCAGGCGTGCCGTAAGAGCGCCATGGGGCGCGTCGTGCACGCCGCCGGCGGTTTGGCTCATTGCATGCGCGGCCCCGGCTGAATCAGTTCCATAAGCGAGACCGGCCAGCATCGCCGCCGCACTCATGTGGTAACGCGCCTCGACGTTGGCGCCCTGGGAGAACGCGACGCGCAGGTACCGCGCCACGTACTCCATCGCCAGCAGCGCCACCGCATCGGTGAACGGCTGGTGATAGGTCATCGTGTAGCACTCGACGGCGTGCGCAAGCGCGTCCATCCCTGTGCCCGCGGTGACCGCGGCCGGGAGCTTCACCGTGAGCTCAGGGTCGATGACGGCGACCCAGGACGCGATGTTGGGCGTGCCGCCGACATTGAACTTGATCTTTCGTTTCGGGTCCGTGATTACCGCCCAGAGCGTCACCTCGCTGCCGGTGCCGGCGGTGGTCGGCACGGCGATCAGGGGCGGGATGCGGTTCGCGATCGCGCTGTGCCCCCACTCGTACTCGAGGATGCTGCCGTCGTGCGCGGCTACGACCCCGATCCCTTTGGCGGTGTCGATGGAGCTGCCACCGCCGATCGCGACGAGGCCGTCGCAGCCCTGCGCGCGGTACTCGGCGGCGCCCGCGTCGACCAGCTCGACGCCTGGGTTGGCGCGCACGCGATCGAACACGACCGGCTCGCAGTCCGCCCCGCGCAGGACCTCGAGCGCGGTGTCCAGCAGGCCCGCGGCTTTGACGCCGGGATCGGTGACGAGCAGCGGCCGCCGGATGCCCAGCAGCCCGGCCTCGGTCCCCAGCTCGCGGATCGCGCCGAGGCGCTGGACGAGACGGGTCGGGCTCTGGTAGGTGCGAAGGGTGTATTCCAGCATGGTTAGAAGACGGGGCCGCCGGGTTTGACCCCGGCGGCCGCGGAACTGCTATTCAACCGGAATTTCGTGGTGGATGCGTGAGAGGTCGATGCCCTGCCGCCTGCGCACGTAGTACGCGAC